>CBIHNM010000041.1:0-20653 GCA_966211265.1 uncultured Pseudonocardia sp. | reverse complement strand
CGCGCACACCCGTCCGGACTTCGCCGCCCGCCGCAGCGGCTGAGCCGGCGGGGCCCGGCCGCCCTCCCCCGCCGACCACCGGCACGCTCGTCGGATCGCCTCCGACGAGCGTGCCGTTCGCGGGAGCCGCGGTGGCGCCGCGGCACACTATGGCCGTCGTCTCGGCCCGCGGGCCTGTGCCCGCCCGGTGCGCCGTGCCAGGGTGCTCGGGTGTCGATCTCCGGTTCGTACCGGCCCGCGGGCGCGGTCACGGTCTGGTGGGCCCACCCGCTCGGCCCGGACACCCGTCCGGACCTGGTCGGTCTGCTCGACGCGCACGAACGCGCACGCCTGCGCGCGCTGCGCCGGGAGGCCGACCGCGCCCGCTACCTGGCCGCGCACGCGCTGGCCCGGATCGTGCTCGGCGCGCAGGTGGGGGTCGACCCGGACGCGCTGCGCCTGGACCGGACCTGCCGGTGCGGGCACCAGCACGGCAAGCCCCGCCTGGCCGAGCGACCGGAGTCCCCCGGGTTCTCGCTGACCCATTCCGGGAACCTGGTCGGCGTCGCGCTGGGGCCGGGGCCGGTCGGCCTCGACGTCGAGCACCGCCGCCCCCTCACCTCGCTCGACGGGCTCGCCGAGCACGTCCTGTCCCCCGCCGAACGTGCGCGCGGCGAGCTGGACGCACGCACCTTCCTGGTCGTCTGGACCCGGAAGGAGGCCCTGCTCAAGGCCACCGGCGAGGGCCTGTCCAGCCCGATGGACGCGATCACGCTCAGCGGACCGCAGGAGGCCCCCCGGGTGCACGGCTGGGACGGCGGGCCGCACCGGCCGATGTGGCTGGCCGACCTCGACGCACCCGAACCCGACCACCCGGCCGCGCTCGCCGGGTTCGGCGAGCGAGCACCGGCGGTCACGACGGCCGACGGCGACGCCGAGCTCGCGGGGTGATCCCCGCCCGGGTGCCCGGGGGGTGGATGTCGGTGCCCGGGGCGACAATGGTCGGGTGGCCGAGGGAGCACGCTGGGTCCTGCACCTGGACATGGACGCGTTCTTCGCCTCGGTGGAGCAGCTGACCCGACCCACCCTGGCCGACCGGCCGGTCCTGGTCGGCGGCCTCGGTCCGCGCGGGGTGGTCGCCGGCGCGAGCTACCAGGCCCGGGTGTTCGGGGCCCGCTCGGCGATGCCGATGGGCCAGGCCCGCCGTCGCTGCCCGCACGCGACGGTGCTCCCGCCGCGGTTCGCGCTCTACCAGGCGCTCTCGCACGAGGTGATGGACGTCCTCGGCGCGGCCAGCCCGGTCCTGGAACCGGTCTCGGTCGACGAGGCGTTCCTGGAGCCGCCGGACCTCGCCGGCGCCGACGCGGCGACCGTCACCGCGTTCGCCACCGAGCTGCGCCGGGCCGTCCGGGACCGCACCGGGCTGCCGGCCTCGGTCGGCGCCGGTTCCGGCAAGCAGCTCGCCAAGATCGCCTCCGAGCTGGCCAAGCCGGACGGCCTGCGGGTGGTCCCGGCCGCCGAACAGGACGCGGTGCTGGGCCCGCTGCCGGTCCGGTCGCTGTGGGGCATCGGGCCGGTGTCCGGCGAGGCGCTGCGCAAGGTCGGGATCGACACCATCGGCAAGCTCGCCGCCACCGACGTCCGCGAGGTGGTCGGCCTGCTCGGCGCCGCGATGGGCTCGGAGCTGCATCGGCTGGCCCGCGGCATCGACGACCGCCCGGTCGCCCCGCGGGGCGCGGCCAAGCAGATCAGCGCGGAGACCACGTTCGACACCGACCTGACGGCGATGACGGCGGTGCACGCGGCCGTCGAGAAGATCACCGCCGCGGTGCACCGGCGGTTGCTGGCCGACGGCCGCGCGGCCCGCACCGTGACCGTCAAGGCCCGCACCGCGGACTTCTCGACCACCACCCGCTCGGAGACCACGGCCTACGCCAGCCGCGAGCTCTCGACGCTGTCGGCGATGGCCCGCCGGCTGGCCGACAGCGCCGTCGGCGAGGGCGGTGTGCGCCTGCTCGGGGTGTCGGTGTCGGGCTTCAGCGACGCCCCGCCGCTGGCCCTGTTCGACGCCGTGCCGTCCGCGCAGGGATGGACCGCGGCCGGTGTGGACCCCCCGGCGGTGCCGGTCGGGGACGGGCCCACCGGCCCCGACGCCGAGCGGGAGGCACCCGACCCCGAGCGACCGTGGCGGGCCGGGGACGACGTCCACCACCCCGACCACGGGCACGGCTGGGTGCAGGGCAGCGGGCACGGCCGGGTCACCGTGCGGTTCGAGACCCGCACGTCGGGCCCGGGGCCGGCCCGCACCCTCGACGCCGCGGACCCCGCACTCGCGCGCGCCGACCCGTTGCTGAGCTGGCGACGCGGGGACCCCGCCGCGCGCTGAGGGCGAGGATCAGAACGGCAGCGGGCTGCGGTGCGGCGCCACCACGCGCACGCCCGCGGGACGTCGGACCTCGAGCCCCGGGCGGACCCGGCACAGTCCCTCGACCGCGGACCGGGACGCGAGGTCGCACGCGGGGTCACCCGCGGTGACCAGGACGGCCACCGCCCCGGGACGGCCGGCGAACCAGGCGTCCAGGCGCCGGGCGGCGTCGCGCGGTGCGAGCCGCTCCACCCGCCAGGCCTCGGCGTAGAACAGCACCGTCGACTCGGGGTCGGTGCCGGGGGTACCGGGGGCGGTGAACACCGCGTCGGCGCCGGCCAGCAGGTCGGCGGCCGCCCCCGGGTCGGTGTCCGGGGCGCCCGTGCCGAGCACGACGAGCGTCCCGGCGGGAGCGGGGTGTGTGGTGGTGACAGGACCGTCGCCGGTCATCGTGGCCTCCTCGAGGGTCCGCGCCCTCTGCCGTGGGGATGCGCAGCTCCGCAGGCCTCGCGCCCACGGACACCGTGCGACGACGGCCAGTCTCCTGGCTTCCCGGATCCGCACGCCCCGGCCTTCCCACCGGGACCTACCGGCAGTGACCTGGCCCCACGACCACCTCCGGCGCGGAGGGGCGTGGTGGGGACGTGCTCCCCGATGACAGTGGCGGGACCGCGCCGGATTCGCACCGGCTTCCTGCACCGTCGTCACCGACGACACCACCACGGCCGGGCCCGGCGGTCAACCGCAACCGCGCGGGCACGGCACGGGTCACACCCCGGGGCCGCCCGGGCCCGGGGCGTCCAGCCCGGCCACCGGGCCGATCACCACGATCGCCGGGGGGCTCACCTCTTCCTCCACCGCGACCTGACCGGCCGTGGCCAGCGTCGCGCGCACGGTGCGCTGTATACGCGTCGTACCGTCCTGGATGATCACGACGGGGGTGTCGGCGGGACGGCCGTGCTCGACCAGGGTCCGGGCGAACACCCCGATCCGCTCCACGGCCATCATCAGCACGACGGTGCCGCGCATCCGGCCCAGCGCCGCCCAGTCGGTCAGGCTGCGCGGGTCGTCGGGGGCGACGTGCCCGGACACGACGACGATCTCGTGCGCCACCCCGCGGTGGCTCACCGGCACCCCGGCCAGCGCCGGCGCGGCGAACGCGCTGGTGATGCCGGGCACGACCGTCACCGGGACCCCGGCCTCCGCGCACGCCTGCACCTCCTCGAACCCGCGCCCGTAGACGAACGGGTCACCGCCCTTGAGCCGCACCACGAACCGTCCGGCGCGCGCGTGCTCCACGAGCAGCTCGTTGATCCGCTGCTGGGCCATCGCACGGCCGTAGGGGATCTTCGAGGCGTCGATCACCTCGACGTCCGGGGACAGCTCGTCGATCAGGTCGCGCGGGCCGAGGCGGTCGGCCACCACGACGTGGGCGCGCGAGAGCAGCCGCCGCCCGCGCACGGTGATCAGCTCCGGGTCGCCGGGGCCGCCGCCGACCAGGGCGACGCCCGGCAGCGGGTCCTCGGCGGAGTCGTCGACCACGCCGGCCTGCAGCGCCTCGACCAGGGCGGTCCGGACCGCGGCCGAGCGCCGGTGCGCGCCGCGGGCCAGCACGCCGACGGTGAGCCCGTCGAACTCGCCGGTCGCGGGGGTGACCGCGGTACCGCTCCGGCCGTCGTCGGCGCGCACGCAGAACACGCGGTGCCGGTCGGCCTCGGAGCCGACCGCGACGTTGACGGCCGGGTCGTCGGTGGCGGCGATCGCGTACCAGGCGCCGTCGAGGTCGCCGTCGGTGTAGCGGCGCGCGGTCCAGGTGATCTCCCGGGCGGCGGCCATGCCCTCCACCGCGGGGGTGACCTCGGGCGAGACGACCTCGACCACGGCGCCGGCGGCGATCAGCCTCGAGACCCGGCGCTGGGCCACCTGCCCACCTCCGACGACGACGACGCGTCGTCCGGACAGGTCGAGACCGACCAGGTACTGCTCGTGCGCGCGGTTCACGGCGCTCGCGCTCCTTCCCCGGGTGTCCTCGCCCGGTAGTGGTGCGTGTGCCGGCGGGTGAGGTCTGGCTCCCGGGCGTGCCGGTGACAGTGGCGGGACCGCCCCGGACTCGCACCGGGTTCCCACACGTCGGCGGAAGAGACGAGCATAACGACCGATGCATGCCCGACCGAGCCCGCGAGGCGCTCGACACACCCGCCCGGCCCACCCCGCGCGGCGCCCGCCCGGCTCAGGACGGCCGGTACCGGGCCACCGCGACGGTCACCCCGTCGCCGGTGGTCTTCGCCACCACCAGCTCCACCGGCCCGGCGCCACCGGACAGCCGCCGGGCGGTGTGCAGCGCCGCCGCCTCGGCGACGCTCGGGGTGCCGACGGCCCGCGCGGCCCGGTCGCCCGGGTGCGGCACCGTCACCCCGGCCAGCAGCTCGGCCGGCACCCCGACCGGGACGACGGCCCCGAGCGCGCTCCGCAGGCCCGGCTCGCCCACCTTCGTCTCCAGGGTCGCGACCACCGCCGCGTCCAGGTCGAGCCGGTGGGCCTGCGCGACCCGTCGCAGCAGCGCCCGCACCGCGTCGGCCCTGACCCCGCGCCGGGCGCCGATGCCGATCACGAACCCGCTGCGGTGCATCCGCGCTCCCCGGGCCGGCGTGCGGCGGGCCCGGCCGCGGCGGCCCGGTCCCGGTCCGCGTCGCCCGCCGCGGCGACGAAGCGGGCCACCGCGTCCGGGTTGCCGGCGGGGTGGGTGTGCAGGAACGAGGCGTGCACGCGGTCCCGGACGAAACCCTCCGGCTCGGCGCCGCGCCACGCCCAGGCCGCCGTCCCGCCCGCTCCCGCCCGCGGGGTCACCGCGCACCGGTGGAACTCGTGCCCGGCGACCCGGCTGCCCTCGGCGAACACCGCCGAGCCGGTCACCGCGACCGCGTCCCGGTAGCCCAGCGTCAGGCGCTCGGTCATCGCACCGGTGGCGGGCAGCACCCCGCACATGTCGACGCCGTCGAGCTCGCGGCACAGGTAGAGCAGCCCGCCGCACTCGGCGTGCACCGGCGCCCCGGAGGCGGCCAGCGCGGCGATCGCGGCCCGCAGCGGGGCGTTCGCACCGAGCGCCGCGACGTGCTCCTCGGGGAACCCGCCGGGCAGCACGAGCCCGGAGGTGCCCGCGGGCAGGGACTCCGCACGCAGCGGGTCGACGAGCGCGACGTCGGCGCCGCCGGCGCGCAGCAGCTCGGCGTGCTCGGCGTAGCCGAACCCGAACGCCGGCCCCCCGGCCATCGCGATCACCGGCCGGGCGGCCCCGGCGCCGGACGGTGCGCCGCCTGCGCCCCGGTCACCGTGCCCGGCGGCCGCGATCTGGGCACTCGGGTCCCACGCGGGCCCCTCCGGCAGCGGCCGGGCCGTGGCCACCACGGCGTCGAGGTCGACGTGCGCCGCCACGAGCTCGGCCATCGCGTCCACCGCCGCCCGCGCGGCCGCGCCGTGCTCGGCCGCGGTGACCAGCCCGAGGTGCCGCGAGGGCACTGCCAGCTCGGCGCGGCGCGGCACCGCCCCCAGCACGGGCAGGCCGACCTCGGCGGCGGCCGCGGTCAGCACCTCGGTGTGCCGCGGGCTGCCGACCCGGTTCAGGATCACCCCGGCCACCCGGGCCCGCCCGGTGCCCGCTCCGCCCGGGGACGGGTCGAACGAGCGGAACCCGTGCAGCAGCGCCGCCAGGCTGCGCGACTGCCCGCGCACGTCCACCACGAGCACGACCGGCGCCCCGAGCAGCGCCGCGACCTGCGCGCTCGATCCTGCGCCGTCGGCGATCCGGCCGTCGAACAGGCCCATCACGCCCTCGACGACCGCGACGTCGGCCCCGGCGGACCCGTGCCGGGCCAGCGGCGCGATCCGGTCGGCCCCGACCAGGACCGGGTCGAGGTTGCGGCCGGGCAGGCCCGCGGCGAGCGTGTGGTACCCGGGGTCGATGTAGTCGGGCCCGACCTTGAACGGCGCGACCCGGGTCCCGCGCCGGGCCAGCGCGGCCATCAGCCCGGTCGACACGGTCGTCTTCCCGCTCCCCGACGACGGCGCCGCCAGGACGAGGGCGCGCGCGGTCACCGGCCCCCGACCACGGCGGAGCCCGTCACCACTCGATCCCCCGCTGCCCCTTCTGCCCGGCGTCCATCGGGTGCTTGACCTTGGAGGTCTCCATCACCAGGTCGGCGGCCTCGATCAGCTCCGGTGCGGCGTCGCGGCCGGTGATGATCACGTGCTGGTGTCCCTCGCGCGCGGTGAGCACCTCGACCACCTCGGCCACGTCGACCCAGCCCCACTTGATCGGGTAGGTGAACTCGTCGAGCACGTAGACCTGGTGGGTCCGGTTCTCGATCCGGCGCCGGATCTCGGCCCAGCCCTCGGCGGCGGCCGCGGCGTGGTCGTCCTCGGTGCCGGACTTGCGCGACCAGCTCCAGCCGGCGCCCATCTTGTGCCACTCGACGGGCCCGCCCTCACCGGTCTGCTCGTGCACCCGGCCCAGCGCGCGGAACGCCTCCTCCTCGCCGACCTTCCACTTCGCCGACTTCACGAACTGGAACACCCCGATCGACCAGCCCTGGTTCCAGCCGCGCAGGGCGAGCCCGAACGCCGCGGTCGACTTGCCCTTCATCGTGCCGGTGTGCACCACCAGCAGCGGTCGGTTGCGGCGCTGGCGGGTGGTCAGCCCGTCGTCGGGGGTCGTGGTCACCTTGCCCTGCGGCATCGCGGGGCTCCTTCCGGCTGGGGGGCGGTCATGCGGCCCGTCCGTGCGGGCCCGGCCCGCGGGCGGCGCGGACGACGTCGGAGACCCCGTCCGCGGACAGCTCGTCGAGTGTGACGACCGTGCCCCCGGCGGCGGCGGCGAGCCCGGCGGCGAGCCCGAGCCGCACGTGCCCGGACTCGCAGTCGACGACGACGGTGTGCGTCCCGTCGGCCCCCACGAGTGCGGCCGCGCGGCGGGCGTCGGCCACCGGGTCCCCGCCGGCACGGGCGGCCACGGTGGCCCGCCCGTCGGTCAGCAGCACCAGCAGCGGGCGCCGTCGCGGGTCGCGCAGGCGTTCCGTGGCGAGCACCGTGCGGGCCTTGAGCAGGCCCTGCGCCAGCGGGGTGCGTCCCCCGGTGCGCAGCCCGGCCAGGCGCGCCTGCGCGGTCGGGACGCTGGAGGTCGGCGGCAGCGCCAGCTCGGCCGAGCGGGCCCGGAACGTCACCAGCCCGACCTTGTCCCGGCGCTGGTAGGCGTCGCGCAGCAGCCCCAGCACGGCGCCGGAGACGGCCTCCATCCGCCGACGCGCCGCCATCGAGCCGGACGCGTCGACGACGAAGAGCACCAGGTTGCCCTCGCGGCCCTCGCGCTCGGCGCGGCGCAGGTCCTCGCGTGCCAGCCGCAGGCCCGGGCCGCTGCGCCCGCGGGCGTGCTGGTGCGGCGCGGCGGCCAGCACGGTCGCCGGCACGTGCAGGTCCGCGGCCCGGGTGGTCGCGCCGTCGGAGGGGCGCACGACGCGTCCGGTCTCGGTGCGGGCCCGCGAGCGTCGCCCGGGCGCGCCGGCGCCCAGTCCCGGGACCTCGAAGCGGCGTGCGACCGACGGCCTGATCCGGGAGGCGGCGCCGAGGGTGGCGGAGCGGCCCGCCCCGTCACCGCCGGGGCGGGCCCCGGCCTCCGCGCCCGACCCGTCCCCGCCCTGCTCCGGTCCGGGATCGGCCGGCTGCCCGCCCGGGTCCTCCGGTACCTCCTCCGGCCGGCCGGGGGTGCCGTCCGCGTCTCCCGGCGGCCCGGACGTCGCGTCCGCCGGGGAGCCCCCGGTGGGCGGGTCGGGGGCGTCGCCCGCTGCGCCGTCCGCGCCGGGGCCGGCGTCGTCGCTCCCGGACCCGTCCTCGCCCGGGCCGGCGTCCTCGGGGTTCGCGCCGCCGGGGGGATCCGGGTCCGGCTCGGGGTCGTCGTCGAGGTGCTCGGCGGCCTCGCGCAGGGCCTCGTCGAGGTCGGACTCGTCGATCCCGGGCTCGTCGAAGGGGTCCCGGCGCCGCCGGTGCGGCAGCGCCAGGCGGGCCGCGACCCGCACGTCGTCCTCGGCGACGGCGTCGGCGCCGCGCCAGGCCGCGTGGGCCGCGGCGGCGCGGGTGATCACCAGGTCGGCGCGCATCCCGTCGACGTCGAACGAGGCACAGACCGCGGCGATCCGGCGCAGCTCACGGTCGTCGACGACCACCGAGGCGACCTTCGCCCGCGCCGCGGCGAGCCGGCGCGCGGTCGCTGCCTCCTCGTCGGCCCAGCGGGCGGCGAACCCGTCCGGGTCGTCCTCGAACGCCATCCGCCGCCGCATCACCTCGACCCGGGTGCCGACCTCGCGCGAGGCACGGACCTCGACGGTCAGGCCGAACCGGTCGAGCAGCTGCGGGCGCAGCTCGCCCTCCTCCGGGTTCATCGTCCCGACCAGCAGGAACCGCGCCGCGTGCGAGACCGACACCCCGTCGCGCTCGACGTGCGCGCGGCCCATCGCGGCGGCGTCGAGGAGCAGGTCGACCAGGTGGTCGTGCAGCAGGTTGACCTCGTCGACGTAGAGCACCCCGCGGTGCGCGTCGGCGAGCAGGCCGGGCTGGTAGGCGCGGGTGCCCTGCGACAGCGCCTTCTCCAGGTCCAGCGACCCGATCAGCCGGTCCTCGGTGGCCCCGACCGGCAGCTCCACGAGCCGGGCCGGCCGCGCGGCCGGGGCGGCCCCGTCGGTGTGCGGACCGTCCGGGCACGCGGGGTCGGGCGCCTCCGGGTCACAGCCGAACCGGCACCCGGGGACCACGGCCAGACCCGGCAGCAGCGCCGCGAGCGCGCGGACCGCCGTCGACTTCGCGGTGCCCTTCTCCCCCCGCACCAGCACGCCGCCGACGCCCGGGTGCACGGCGTTGAGCAGCAGGGCCAGGCGCAGGTCGTCGTGCCCGACGACGGCCGAGAACGGGAACCGGGCAGACGTGGCGGCGGTAGGGGCACTCACGCCCGCGACACTGCCATGCCGGAGGCGAGCACCGGGAGATCACGCGGCGCCCCGTCGCGGATCACCTGCTCAAGTGCCGAGGTGTCCAGATGGTGTTCGACCAGGTCACCGAGCAGGTCCAGCTGCCGTGCGCGCTCCCGGGCGAACGACGTGTCCTCGGCCACCGCGAAGCCGTCCCGGCCGGCGTGCGCGGCGAGCCGGGTCAGCAGCAGGCGTCGGAACGCGTCGTTCTCGGCCAGGCCGTGCCAGTGCGAGCCCAGCACGGGCCCGGCGTCGGCACCCTCCCCCGGCTCGTCGAGCAGCGGGGTGCCCGGGGCCCGCACGACGCGCCCGTGGTGGATCTCGTAGCCGGTCACCGGCACCCCCCAGGCCGTCCCGGTCGGCGTCCCCAGGTGCTTGTCGACCTCGAAGGAGACCTCCAGGTCGAGCAGGCCGAGCCCGTCGACCTCGGTGCCGGGCGCGGCCTCGACGCCGTGCGGGTCAGCGATCCGGCGGCCGAGCATCTGGTAGCCGCCGCAGATCCCGAGCACCGGCTTGCCGGCCGCGGCGTGCGCGGTGATCGCCCCGGCCAGGCCCCGCGAGCGCAGCCACGCCAGGTCGGACACGGTCGACTTCGATCCGGGCAGCACGACGACGTCGGCGTCGAGGATCCGGGACGCCTCGGTCACGTACCGGACCGCGACGCCCGGCTCGCACGCCAGCGCCTCGGCGTCGGTGGCGTTGGAGATCCGCGGGAAGCGCACCACCGCGACCCGGAGCCACTGCTCGCCGCGCGGGGGCCCCGGGTGGCCCAGGACCCCGTCGGCGACGGCCGAGAGCGAGTCCTCGGCGTCGAGCCAGAGCCCGTCGGCCCACGGGAGCACGCCGTAGGTCCGACGCCCGGTGAGCGCGCGCAGCTGGTCCAGGCCCGGCTCCAGCAGGCGCGGGTCGCCGCGGAACTTGTTGATCACGAACCCGGCGATCCTGGCCTGGTCGGCCGCGTCCAGCACGGCGAGCGTGCCGTAGAGGTGGGCCAGCACCCCGCCGCGGTCGATGTCGCCGACGACGATCACCGGCAGGTCCGCGCGCTGGGCCAGACCCATGTTGGCCAGGTCGGTGGCGCGCAGGTTGATCTCGGCCGGGGACCCGGCGCCCTCGCAGACCACGACGTCGTAGCGCGAGCGCAGGTCGCTCAGGGTCTGCGCGACGACCTCGGCCAGGGCCGCGGTCCGCGTGCGGTAGGACAGCGCGCTGACCTGCCCGTCGGCCCGCCCGCGCACCACCACCTGGGAGGTCCGGTCGCTGCCCGGCTTGAGCAGCACCGGGTTCAGGTCGACCCCCGGGGTGATCCCGCACGCGTGCGCCTGCATCGCCTGGGCCCGGCCGATCTCGCCGCCGTCCGGGGTGACCACCGAGTTGTTGCTCATGTTCTGGGCCTTGAACGGCGCCACCGACACCCCGCGGCGCACCAGCCACCGGCAGATCCCGGCGACGACCGCGCTCTTGCCCGCATCCGAGGTCGTGCCCGCCACCAGTACCGCGCCCGCCAGTCCCACACCGGCAGTATCACCCCCGGCCCGGGCGCGACCCGGTGCGCGGGCCCCGGTCGCCTAGTCTGGCGGCATGCGTTTCCTGCTGCGACCGGGGTGGATCGCGTTCGTCGTGGCCGTGCTCGCCTTCGTCGTGGCCTGCTACACGCTGCTGGCACCCTGGCAGTTCGGCCGCGAGTCCGAGCGCGACGCCACCCAGCAGGCGATCGACACCGCGAACGAGACGCCACCGGTGCCGTTCGCCACGCTCGTGCCCGGTGCGGCGGTCGACCCGGCCGACGCGTGGCGCCGGGTGTCGCTGACCGGCGAGTTCGTCGCGGGCAGCGAGACGCTGGTGCGGCTGCGGACCCTCGACGGGGCGCCGGCGTTCGACGTCCTGACCGGGATGCGCCTCGACGACGGCCGGCTGGTCACCGTCGACCGCGGCACGGTCGCGGCCGGGCAGAACCTGACACCGCCGTCCTACCCGCCGGCCCCGGCCGGCACCGTGACCGTCGAGGGCCGGCTGCGCACCGACGAGACCGACCCGAACGCCCGGCCCCCGCTCGTGGAGAACGGTGTCCGGCAGGTCTACGCGGTGGACTCGCGGTCCTTCGCCACCGCCACCGGCACCACCCCGGTGACCGGCGTGGTGACGTTGTCGCAGAACACCCCCGGCGTGCTGCGGGCGGTCCCGATCCAGGTGCCCTCCGGCGGGGCGCCGTTCACGAACTTCTCCTACGGCCTGCAGTGGCTCACCTTCGGCGCGGTCGCCCTGGTCGCCCTGGGCATCTTCATCCGGCTGGAGCTGCTGCAGCGCCGCGGCCGGCGGGACTCCACGGGCAGCTTGCGGGACGCCCTGTCCGGCCGCGACGAGGACCCCGACCGCACCCCGACACCGCGCTCCTGACCCGGCCTCGCCCGGTCGCGGTGTCCCTCACCCGCGGCGGGCGGTGCGTGCGCGGCGCCCGCGCGGCGCGAGGAGCACGGCGAGGGCGCCCGCGCCGACGGTGACCAGGCGGGACAGGCGGGCCGCGCGGTACAGGTCGGCCGCGGTCGGGGCGCGGCCGTCCCCGAGGGTGGCGCGGTCCTCGGCGCCGTAGGCGTACTCCGTGCGCCCGCCCAGGCGCAGGCCGAGCGCGCCGGCGGCGGTGGCCTCGACCGGCCCGGCGTTGGGGCTCGGATGCCCGGGGGCGTCGCGGCGCCAGGCCCGCAGCGCGTCCCGCGACGATCCCCCGACGGCCGGCGCGAGCAGCACCGTCAGCGCGGCCGTGACCCGCGCCGGGGCGAGGTTCACCAGGTCGTCGAGCCGCGCCGAGGCCCAGCCGAACCGGGCGTGGCGCGCCGAGCGGTACCCGACCATCGCGTCCAGGGTGTTCACGGCGCGGTAGCCGAGCAGGCCGGGCACGCCCGCCACGGCGCCCCAGAACAGCGGCCCGACGACGGCGTCGGAGGTGTTCTCGGCCAGCGACTCCACCCCGGCGCGGGCCATCCCGCCCGCGTCGAGCAGCGCCGGGTCCCGGGCGCACAGGTGCGGGATCCGGGCCCGCGCGGCGTCGAGGTCCCCGGCGTCGAGGGACCGGGCGAGCGACTCCCCCTCCCGCGCCAGCGACGTGCCCCCCAGGACGGCCCAGGTGGCGAGCGCGGTCACCGCCACCCGCGGCCCGGCCCGCCCCCCCGCCGGTGGTGCCGCCAGGGCCGGCGCCACCACGGCCGAGACCAGGACGGTGGTGTAGGCGGCGCCGGCGAGGCGCGAGTCGCGCCACATGCGACGTTCCAGGCGGGCGGCGAGGGTGCCGAACACGGCGACCGGGTGCCCGCGTCGCGGGTCCCCGAACACGGCGTCCGCCGCGACGCCGATGACCAGTCCCGCCGCCCGCGCCCCGATCCGCACGTGCGCACGGTACGGCGGGCGGCGCAGCCCGCACCGGCAGGGCAGGATCGGGGCATGCGTACCGACCTCACCCCCGGCGAGATGGGCGCGGGCCCGTTCTACAAGCTGCTGACCAGCGTCGTCGTGCCCCGGCCGATCGCCTGGGTCTCGACCCGCTCGACCGACGGCGTCGACAACCTCGCGCCGCACTCGTTCTTCACGGTGTCCTGCGTCGACCCGCCCATGATCCAGTTCACGTCGGTGGGCAAGAAGGACTCGTTGCGCAACGCGACCGAGACCGGCGAGTTCGTGGTCTGCCTGGCCAACGAGCCGATGTTCGAGAAGATCAACGCGACGGCGACCGACTTCCCCGCCGAGATCAGCGAGTTCACCGAGGTCGGGCTCACCGCCGAGAAGAGCGCGACGGTCACGCCGTCCCGGGTCCGGGAGTCCCCGGTGGCGCTGGAGTGCACGCTGCACACGGCCCTGGAGCTCGGGGACTCGACCGTCGTGATCGGCCGGGTCACCCACGCCGCGATCGACTCCGACGTGTTCGTGACCGACGAGCGCGACAACTCGCTGCCCGACATCGGCAGGCTCCGGCCGCTCGCGCGGCTGGGCCGCAACGAGTGGGCGCGGATGGGCGAGGTCATCGACATCACCCGGATCCCCTACGCCACGTGGCCGGGCCACTTCCGCGGGTGACCCGCGCCCGGGTGGCACCCGTGGCGCCCCGGTCCGCCCCGCGGGGAGACCGGCGCCGCACGGGTGCCGCCCGCCGGGGCTAGAGCGTGAACTCGGTGGCCGGCTTCGCCTCGGGGTCGGCGTGCAGGTCGCCCTCGCGCCCGCGCAGCTCCACCCGGCGGATCTTGCCCGAGATCGTCTTGGGCAGCTCGAAGAACTCCAGGCGCCGGACCCGCTTGTAGGGGGCCAGGTTGTCGTAGGCGAACTGCAGGATCGCCTTGGCCGTCTCCTCTGTGGGCTCGTGCCCCTTGGCCAGCACGACGTAGGCCTTCGGCACGGCCAGCCGGACCGGGTCCGGCGAGGGCACGACGGCGGCCTCGGCGACGGCCGGGTGCTCGATCAGCACGCTCTCCAGCTCGAACGGGCTGATCCGGTAGTCGCTGGCCTTGAACACGTCGTCGGAGCGCCCGACGTAGGTGATGTAGCCGGCCTCGTCGCGGGACCCGACGTCACCGGTGTGGTAGTAGCCACCGGCCATGGCCTCGGCGTTGCGCTCGGGGTCGTCGGCGTAGCCGACCATCAGCCCGACCGGGCGGTGGTCGAGGTCCAGGCAGATCTCACCCTCGTCGGCGACCTCACCGCTGGCCGGGTCCACCAGCGTGACGACGAAACCGGGGATCGGGCGGCCCATCGAGCCCGGCTTGACGGCCTGCCCGGGCGGGTTGCCGATCTGCACGCTGGACTCGGTCTGGCCGAACCCGTCGCGGATCCGCAGGCCCCACGCCTTCTCGACCTGCTCGATCACCTCGGGGTTGAGCGGCTCCCCGGCGCCGACGACCTTCTGCGGCGGGTTCGCCAGCGTGGACAGGTCGGCCTGGATCAGCATCCGCCAGACCGTGGGCGGGGCGCAGAAGCTGTTCACCCCGCAGTCGCCGAGCACCGCGAGCAGCGACTCCGCGTCGAACTTGGAGTAGTTCATCACCAGCACCGTCGCCTCGGCGATCCACGGCGCGAACACGTTCGACCACGCGTGCTTGGCCCAGCCCGGCGAGGAGATGTTCAGGTGCACGTCGCCGGGCTCGATCCCGATCCAGTACATGGTCGACATGTGGCCGACCGGGTACGAGACGTGCGTGTGCTCGACCAGCTTCGGCTTGGCCGTGGTGCCCGAGGTGAAGTAGAGCAGCAGCGTGTCGGAGGCCTTCGTCGGGCCGTCGGCGGTGAAGGCCGGGTCGGCGTCGTAGGCCTGCCCGGTGTAGTCGAGCCACCCGTCCGGGGCGCCCCGCACGGCGATCCTGGTGTAGTCGCCGGTGACGCCGTCGAACTTCTCGGCGTCCCCCGCACCCACCACGACGTGCTTCGCACGACCACGGTCCACCCGGTCCTGCAGGTCGGTCGCGGTGAGCAGCGTGGTCGCCGGGATGACGACCGCGCCCAGCTTCATCGCCGCGAGCAGGGTCTCCCACAGCTCCAGCTGGTTGCCCAGCATCAGGATGATCCGGTCGCCGCGCCCGACGCCCTGGGCGCGCAGCCAGTTCGCCACCCTGTTCGAGCGCTCCGCCATCTCGGCGTAGGTCCAGTGCGCCTGCGACCCGTCCTGCTCGACGATCCACAACGCCCGGCGCGCGCCGCGCTCCGGGTCGGCGGCGACGACGTCGAAGTGGTCGAGGGCGAAGTTGAACTCGGTCAGCTCCGGCCAGCGGAAGTCACGGTAGGCGGTGTCGTAGTCCTCGCGGTGGGCGAGCAGGAAGTCCCGCGCCTCGTAGAATGCCGTACTCGCCTGGGACGCCATATCCGTACACCTCGTCGTGATCTCGCCTGCATCTGTCGACCGCACCCTAATCACCGCGGTCCCACCGCACACAGTCCCGCCGCCGGGTACGCCCACCCGGACGTGTGGCCGTCAATGCCCCCGCCGTCCGGGGAGCGGCAATACGGTGGCCGGGTGAGCGCGTCGTACCCACCGGGAGCCCCCTTCCGCACCGGCCCCTCCCCCCGCCGGGGCCGCGTGTCGCCCCGGGTGGCGCTGCGTGCCTGCCTGATCGCGCTGGCCCTGACCCTGCTGGTCGTGGTCGCCACCGCGTGCGGGAACGCCGAGCTGCCCGCGGCGCCGCCGGTCGCGACTCCGCCGCCGACCACGACCACGGCGGCCCCCGCCCCGACGACGACCGCGCCGCCGACCACGACCACCACCGCCCCGGACACCGGGTCGACGACCGCGTCCCCGATCCCCTCGACCGGGGGCAGCGCCGAGCGCCCGGGCGGCACCACCACCGCGCCGCGTGCGGGCGGCGGCGGACCGGCCGACGGCCGCGGGAACGGCGGCGGGACGGGCGGGCACGGCACCCCGATCTGGCCGGCGACCGACGCCTCGTCGGCGAGGACGCTGCAGAAGCAGGTCGACGGGGGCCGCGAGCCCTGGCTGCTGGACCCGATCGAGGTGGCGACGTCCTACTCCGGCGTGGTGCTGAACTACCGCGACCCCGCGGTGTTCCCGATCCGCCCCGGCGTCGTCGACGTCCAGGACGGCGCCAGCCGCGCCAAGGCGACGATCACACTCGCGCAGACCGTCCGTCAGGGTGACGGAGGCATCTGGCTCGTCACCGAAGTACGCCGTCGCTAGTTGTGGGTACGTAGGGTGCGCACCGCTGACTCGAACGGGTGAAAACCGGACCGGGATGCAGCATTCCCCGGGCCTCCGGCGATGTTCCGGGTGAGTCCGTCGCACACCCCGCGCACGGCACAAGGCTCAGGAGGGCGACCGCGCCATGATCAGCGACTCGATCCAGCAGGACGTGTTCACCGTGCTGCACGGGCAGGCCGCCCCGATCGTCAGCCGCTGGACCTACCGCGCGGACGACCCGTTCGCGATCTCGTTCGCGGTGCGCCGCTCCACCGAGCGCTGGGTCGAGTGGCTCGTCTCGCGGGACCTGGTGATCGAGGGTCTCACCACGCCGTGCGGCATCGGCGACATCCGGATGGGTCCCCAGCGCGTCGACGGCTACGACGTCGTGGAGATCGAGATCCGCTCGGACGGCGGTTCGGCCGTCCTCGAGGTCGACCGCGACCTGCTGGCGCACTTCGTGCACGCCACCCTGGAGATCGTGGACCTGGGCGAGGAGGCCGACCACATGGCCCTCGACGACGCCATCGCCCACCTGATCGCCGGCGCGGCCTGACCCCGGAGCCCGTCGATCAGGTCTGCGGGCCGAAGTCCGGGTCGTCGGAGGCGTCCCACTCGGCGTCCGCGGCGGCCTCCTCCGGGTCGCCGTCGTCGGCCTCCAGCGACGCGGTGACGCCGGGATCCTCGGCCGGGGACTCGTCGACGACCGGCTCGATGCTGTTGTCGACGTCGTGCACGGCGGCCTCCTCGGAGCTGGCCGCTCCCCCGTCGACCCCGACCTCGTGCCCGTCCCCGTCGACCGTCGCCGCGCCCCCGGCACCGACCGTGGCGTCGACGAGCCGGCCCGAGCGCGACCCGTCGGCACCGGGCTCGGCGTCCGGGGTCTCCTGCTGCAGCCGCTCCTCGAGGGTCTCGCCCTCGCGCTCGCCGTTCGGGGTGACGGCGTTGTCGTCGACGCCGTAGGGGCGGTCGGGCGGGATGTAGCCCGAGTCGAGCGGGTCGGCCCCGGACGGACCGGTCAGGGCCTCGTCGGTGTCCAGCTGCAGCGCCGAGGCCATGTCGGGGGCTTCGGGCTGGGTGTCGTCTCGTTGCGGCATGGGACTGCCGTACCCCGCGCGGCGTCACCGCACACGCCACTCGTCGCCACCGGCTACCGTCCGGCGACGACAGGACGATCCGCGGACCAGAAGGAGCGGCAGTGACCGAGAACGACCCGGTGACCGTGGAGCGTGCCGCTGAGCACGTCGCGCTGGTGACGCTGCGACGCCCGCCGCACAACTACTTCGACGTGACCATGATCCGCCGGGTGGCCGATCTGTACGCCGAGGCCGACGCGGACCCGTCGGTCCGGGTGATCGTGCTCGCCGGCGAGGGGCGCAACTTCTGCGCCGGGGCGAACTTCGGCGGTGACGGCGACCGCACGACCGCGATCGGCTTCGACGACGCCCCGGACGGCGCCACCGCCCTCTACGCCGAGGCCGTCCGCGTGTTCTCGGTCGGCACCCCGGTGGTGGCCGCCGTCCAGGGCATCGCGATCGGCGGCGGGCTGGGGCTGGCGGTGTCCGCGGACTTCCGGGTGGCCGGGCCCTCCACCCGGTTCTGCGCGAACTTCTCCCGGCTGGGCCTGCACCAGGGGTTCGGGCTCTCGGTGTCGTTGCCCCGCGTCGTCGGGCCGCAGCACGCGCTGGACATGCTGCTCACCGGACGCCGGGTCGGCGCCGGGGAGGCGTTCCGCTTCGGCCTGGTGGACCGGCTCGTCGAGGTCCCCGACGCCGGTGGGGCGGCCGACGAGCCCGCCGCGATCCGCGCCGGCGCGCTGGCCCTGGCCGGCGAGCTGGCCGAGGCCGCACCGCTGGCCGTGCGCAGCATCCGCGCCACCCAGCGCGCGGGGCTGGCCGAGGAGGTCGCCGCGATCACCGCGCACGAGGCCGTCGAGCAGGCGGCGCTGCGGGCCACCGCCGACGTCGACGAGGGGATCGCGGCGTCGCTGCAGCGCCGGGCGCCGCGGTTCGCGGGGCGGTGAGCACCGCCGGCAACGCCGACCAGACGCGGCGTGCGCTGCTCGCCGCGGCCGAGGAGCTGTTCACCGGCGCGGGCTACGACCGGACCTCGGTGCGCGCGATCGCCGACCGGGCGGGGGTGAACCAGGCCCTGCTGTTCCGCTACTTCGGCAACAAGGAGGCGTTGTTCGCGCAGGTCGTGGCCGCGCAGGCGCTGGAGGTGCTGCACGGCGGCCCGCCCGAGGAGCTGCTGGAACGGACGCTGCGCTCGATCCTGTCCCGCGACGGGGACGGCGGCACCGGCCCGGTCCCGGCCGGTCGCACCGTGCGCGGGGGCCTGTTCGACTCCGCGCTGCGCTCGGCGGGCAGCTTGGAGGCCGTGGACGCGGTGCGCGACGAGCTCGGCTCGGCCTACACCGACGCGTTCACCGCCCTGGCCGCGGGAGACGGCGGCGACGCGGCGCTGCGGGCGGAGCTGCTGCTGGGCTGGATGCTCGGCCTGCACCTGTTGCGCAACGTGTTCCACAGCCCCGCGGTGGCCGCGGCGGACGACGATGCCGTCGTCGCGCACGTCGCGCGCGCCGCGGCCACCCTGCTCGGCGACGACACCGCCGGCTGAGGAGCTCCGGCGGGCGGCCGGGCACCCGGCGCGGTCAGGCGCCGTCGGGGTGTGCCAGCGCGTCGATCCGCTCCCGGAACCGCTCCTGGTCGGCGCCGGTCTCCCGGGTCCACGGGAAGTAGTGGGCCGGGCGTGGCTCGCGGTCGTGCCAGAACCGGCCGGTGCCGACCGTGCGCGACGGTGCGGCCGCGAGCCAGACGGCGGTGTCGGCGCCCTGCGGCGGCGTCCGCAGCAGCGGCCCGACCACCCGGTCGAACACGGGCATCGACCCGGTGACACCCGGCGTCGCCGCCCAGCCCGGGTGCAGCGCGTGCACCGTGACGCCGGTGCCGGCCAGCTCGCGGGCCCACAGCCCGGCGAGCACGACCTGCATCCGCTTGGTGCGGGCGTAGGCCGAGGTGCCCCCGTAGTCGCCGCGCTCGTACTGCAGGTCCTCGACCTGCAGCGACTGGGCGTACATGCCGCCGGAGGCGACGAACAGCACCCGGCTGTCGGTCCCGGACCGGGCGGCGCCGGCCGTCAACGCCCCGGTGAGCAGCTCGGTCATCAGGTGCGGGCCGAGCACGTGCACGGCCAGGGCGAGCTCGTTGCCCTCGGTGGTGACCGTGCGCGCCGGGGGCATCAGCCCGGCGTTGTGCACCAGCACGTCCAGCGCCGGGACCCGGGAGGCGAACTCGGTGCTGAACCGCCGGACCTCGGCCAGCTCACCGACGTCGCACACCTCGACGGCCAGCTCCGCGTCGGGCACCTGCGCCCGGATCCGGGCCCGGGCCTGCTGCCCCTTCTCGGCGTTGCGCACCAGCAGGTGGACCCGCGCGCCGAGGCGGGCCAGACCCGCCGCGGTGGCCTCGCCGAGCCCGGAGCTCGCCCCGGTCACCAGCGCCACCCGGCCGGCGAGCGAGCCCGGGGCCGGGTCGGCCCGGTCCCCGGACCAGCTCGCCTGCCGGACCAGGTACCCGAGCCGGGAGTATCCGGGCACGATCAGGCGGTCGAGCAGGGTGTCCACGGCGGGGCGCATGTCCCGATCCGACCACACGCGCCGCGGGCGCGCGCGGCGCCGGTCATCCCTGCAGGCCCGGCCCCGAGACGTAGGGGACCTTCGGCAGGGCGGTGGTCGGCAGCTTCGGCACCGCGTTCGTCGCCGGGTCGGCGGTCGAGACGCGGTTGACCGCGCCGCAGCTGGCCAGCGAGTAGCTCGCCGGGTTCACCGGCAGCGCGGTGGACTTGTCGAAGCCGTGCTCCACCTTGCGGATCGACATGGTGCCGGCCTGCAGCTTGTACATGTTGCCGAGCGGGTTGTCGGCCGAGAGCGTGCCGTTGCCGTTCTCGTCGACGTCCCAGGTGCCGACGGTCTGACCGGCCGGGAGCGGGTTGGTGCCGTCGAGGATGCACGGGTTCTGGTTGGTGGCGCTGCTGGTGGCGCCGTAGAAGAAGCTGACGTACTCGGCGTCCGGGTCCAGGCCGGTGGCCGTGCCCTCGACCCGCTGCTCGTCGATGGTGGCGGTGCCGTTGACGCCCTCGGCGCTCTTCGAGGCCAGGTCCACCGTGGTCGGGCCGCTGCTCGGGCCGCCGGCGACACCGGCGATGTCGGGCAGCCCGCCCAGCCCGGAGTAGTCGGGCAGCCCCGCGGCCCGGGCGACCGGCGACAGGTCCGGCGCCAGGCCGTCCTTGCCGGTGACGCCGGAGACGTCGGGCAGGTCGGTGCCCTCGGCCATGTCCTTCAGCGGGCCGTTGCCGGTGGTCACGAGGGGGACGTCGGGCAACCCCTGGCCGGCGCCGGTACCGCCGAGGCCGGGGGCGGGCAGACCCGTCCCGGTCGCGGCCCCGCCCGGGAGCCGGGCCAGGCCCGCGACGGCGGCCGGGTCGACCGGCGAGCCGGCCGCGGGGGCGGCGGTCTCGTCGTCGGTGCCGATCGTGGTGCCGGTGAGGCCGCCGGCCGCGTTCACCGCCGAGTTCGCCGCGCCGGCCCCGGGCGCGGGCGCGCCCCGGGCGGGGGGCGCCGCCGGGGGGGCG
>CBIHNM010000040.1:0-20998 GCA_966211265.1 uncultured Pseudonocardia sp. | reverse complement strand
GCTCCGCGAGCTCAGCGCAGGCGCAGCTGCTGACCCACGGCCAGCACGTCGGGGTCGGCCAGGCCGTTGAGCGAGGCCAGCGAGCCGACGCTGGCACCGTTGGCCGCGGCGATCCTCGACAGCGTGTCGCCCGCGACGACGGTGTACCCGCCGGCGACCGGCGCCGAGGGCGCCTTGGGAGCGACCTTCGGGGCCTTCGGGGCGGACTGCTTCGACGCCTTCGGCGCGGACTTCTTCTCCGGCTCGGCGGCGGCCTTGACCCGCTTGGAGGGCTCGGCCTTCCCGCTGGCGCCGGTCTTCTTCGAGCAGCTCGGCCAGGCGTTCCAGCCCTGGTCGGCGAGCACCCGCTCGGCGACGGCGATCTGCTCGGAGCGGCTCGCGTTCGAGGCCGACCCGCTGCCGCCGTAGGCCTTCCAGGTGGACGGGGAGAACTGCAGTCCACCGGCGTAGCCGTTACCCGTGTTGGTCGACCAGTTGCCGCCGCTCTCGCACTGGGCGAGCTCGTCCCACGTGTCGTCGGGCGCTGCGGAGGCGGTACCGGCGATCGCGGCCGATGCGCCGACCGCGACGGCTCCCGCAACGGTCAGGCGCAGGAGACTTCGACCCTTGGTTCCCTGGTTCATCACTGACTCCACCGCGCCGTCGACGGCGTCCTTCCGGGGCGCACCGGGCACGGATGTGCCCGCCGATCGCCGCGAGGGGGTGCGTCGAGTCGGGACCCGGGGAGCGGCGCCCTCGTCGGCGCCGGTCGGAAGAACTCCTCGTCCCTGTCCCGTCCTTCTGTCTCGACGGACCGGCGAACCGCGGGACAGGGAGCCGGCGCGGCGATTCCGGATGCATTCGAGCCGATCAGGCAGATCGGCCAAAGCGGAACAATACGTTTCCGGGGCCGCCGGAAGTCAATGCGGGAATCGGTGGGGGGAATCACTGTTACACCGCTGTGATTATCAGTCCCCCGTTAAACTCCCAGGTCGGGGCCGCCACATCACGTTCGTATCACGCACCCGTAAATATCACCAGAATGGAAGGATCTCGGTGTCCGCACCGCCGAAAATGACGCTCCGTGACCGACTGCTCTACCGTCCGTGACTGTTTACGTGCGGCGCCCGATGTGGCCCGGACCCCGTTCGTCCTGCATGCTGACCAGGTGAACGCTCCCGTATCCGACGGCCCCGGAAGGCCCCTGCCGGGCAGCCCGGCCGAGCTGGCCACCGCGCTGCGCGCCACCGGCTACCTGGCCGACGACGGCCTCGCGACCGCGGCCTACCTGGCCATGCAGATGAACCGCCCGCTGTTCTGCGAGGGCGAGCCGGGCACCGGCAAGACCGCGCTGGCCCAGGCGCTGGCCCAGACCACCGGCGCCGAGCTGATCCGGCTGCAGTGCCACGACGGGATCGACGCCGGGCAGGCCCTCTACGACTGGGACTTCCCCCGCCAGCTGCTGCACCTGCGCTCGCTCGAGGCCGCCGCCGGCCTCGACGGCGCGAAGCTCGACGCGGACCGCGTCGAGGCCTCGCTCTACGACGAGCGCTTCCTGCTCGCCCGGCCGATCCTGCGCGCGCTGCAGACCACCCCGTCGGTGCTGCTGATCGACGAGGTCGACCGCGCGGACGACGAGTTCGAGGCCTTCCTCCTGGAGGTGCTCACCGAGCACGCCGTCACCATCCCCGAGATCGGCGAGGTCCGGGCGGCGACGCCCCCGATCGTCGTGCTGACCTCCAACCGCACCCGCGAGGTGCACGACGCGCTCAAGCGCCGGTGCCTCTACCTCTGGCTCGACCACCCCGACGTCAACCGGGAGATCGAGATCCTGCACAGCCGCCTGCCCGACCTCCCCGACCGGCTCGCCGCCCAGGTCGCCGGGGCCGCGCACAAGCTGCGCCAGTCCGACCTGATCAAGCCACCCGGCGTCGCCGAGTCGCTGGACTGGGCGCGCGCGCTGCAGCTCGTCGGTGCCCGGCACCTCGACGTGGAGAGTGCCGCACGCACGCTGGGTGCGGTGCTGAAGTACCGCGAGGACGCCGACCGGGTGCGCAACCAGCTCGACGCGCTGCTCGCCTCCTAGGACACCCGCATGGCGCGCACGTCCCCGCCGACACCGCGGGACACCGACAGCGGCTCCGGCGGGCCGGAGGTCGGGGGCGACCCGGTCCTCGGGCTGGTCGGGTTCGCCGAGGTGCTGCGCAGCGCCGGCGTCCCGGTCACCACCGACCGCGTGGCGGCGTTCCTGGAGGCGCTCGACACCCTCGACGTCACCAGCCGGATGCAGACCTACTGGGCCGGGCGGCTCACGTTGTGCTCCGACCCGGACGACGTCGCCCGCTACGACCTGGCGTTCGAGGCCTGGTTCGAGCCCGCCCAGGGCGGGCGCACCCGGGTGCGCGACGACCGCCCGCCGCCGGCGCCCCAGCTCGCCTCGCTGGCCCCCACCCGCGAGGGCGAGGGCGAGGACGACGAGCAGGACGCCGGGCCCGAGATCAAGGCCGCGGCCACCGGCACCGAGGTGCTGCGCAGCCGCGACCTCGCCGAGCTCTCCGGTGCCGAGCGCGAGCACCTGCGCCGCCTGCTGGCCCTGCTGCGCCCGGAGCCGCCGACGCGGGCCTCGCGGCGCAAGCGCCGCTCCCGCCACGGCGAGGCCGACCCCGACCGCACCCTGCGTGCCGCGCTGCGCAACCACGGCGAGCTGCGCGAGATCCGCCGCCGCGACCGCTCCCGCCGCCCGCGCAAGGTGGTGCTGCTGATCGACGTCTCGGGCTCGATGGAGCCCTACGCCGACGCGCTGCTGCGCTTCGCCCACGTGTTCGTCCGCCGGTCCCCGCGCTCGGTGGAGGCGTTCACGCTCGGCACCCGGCTCACCCGGATCACCCGCGAGCTGCGCCAGCGCGACGCCGAGCGGGCCCTGTCCGCGGCCGGGAAGGCGATCCCGGACTGGTCCGGCGGCACCCGCCTCGGCGAGGTGCTGGCCGCGTTCGTGAACCGCTGGGGCCAGCGCGGCGCGGCCCGGCGCGCGGTGGTCGTCGTGTTCTCCGACGGCTGGGAGCGCGGCGAGACCGACCTGCTCGGCACGCAGGTGGAACGGCTGTCCCGACTGGCCCACCAGCTGGTCTGGGTCAACCCGCACGCCGGCAAGGACGGCTACGCCCCCGTGCAGGGTGGAATAGTCGCGGCCCTGCCGTACTTGGACCGACTGTTGGCCGGGCACAGCCTGGACACACTGGAGAAGCTCCTCAAGGTGGTGCGTGATGCGTGACGTGATCGATCAGCTCGAGGGCTGGTGGAAGAACGGCGAGTCGGCCGCGCTGGCGACCGTGGTCGGGACGTTCCGCTCCGCGCCACGCCAGCCCGGCGCGTCGATGCTGGTCGGGCCGGGCGGAGAGGCCGTGGGCAGCGTGTCCGGCGGCTGCGTCGAGGGCGCGGTCTACGAGCTGGGCCAGCAGGTCCTCGCCGAGGACCGCCCGGTCCTGCAGCGCTACGGCGTCTCCGACGACGACGCGTTCGCCGTCGGCCTGACCTGCGGCGGCATCCTGGACATCTTCGTGGAGAAGGTGACCCCGGAGAGCTACGAGCAGTTCGGCCGGATCGCCGCGGCCATCCGGGACGAGAAGCCGGTCGCGGTGGCCACCGTGGTGGCCGGGCCCGCCGAGCGTCTGGGCACGCGGCTGATCGTCTGGCCGGACGCGGTCGAAGGCGGCACCGGATCCTCCCGGATCGACGACGCCGTGGGCGACGACGTGCGCGGCCTGCTCGACGCCGGGCGCAACGCGATGCTGACCTACGGTGTCGACGGCCAGCGCCGCGGCGAGGGCCTGTCGGTGTTCGTCGAGTCGTTCGCCCCACCGCCCCGCATGATCGTGTTCGGCGCGATCGACTTCGCCGCGGCGGTGGCCCGGATGGGCGCGTTCCTGGGCTTCCGGGTGACCGTGTGCGACGCCCGCCCGGTGTTCGCCACCGCGAGCCGCTTCCCGGGCGCGAACGAGGTCATCGTGGAGTGGCCGCACCGGTACCTGCAGGCCGAGGCCGACGCCGGCCGGATCGACGGGCGCACCGCGCTGTGCGTGCTGACCCACGACCCGAAGTTCGACGTGCCGCTGCTGGAGGTCGCCCTGCGGCTGCCCGAGGTCGGCTACATCGGCGCGATGGGCTCGCGGCGCACGCACGACGACCGGATCGAGCGACTCAAGGAGAACGGCGTCACCGACGCCGACATCGCGAAGATGTCCTCGCCGATCGGCCTGGACCTCGGGGCCCGCACCCCCGAGGAGACCGCCGTCTCCATCGCCGCGGAGATGATCGCCCAGCACTGGGGTGGCGCCGGGGCGCGTCTGGCCGAGCGGGAGGGCCCGATCCACGCCCCCTGAGTGCTCCGCCGACGACCGCGGGCCGCCCGTCCTTTCGGGGAGGCGACCGAGAACCGGACGGCGAATCGTGGGGTCGCGAGGGGGTATCCCCCTGTACTCTCGCGACAACACTCTCGACGTGCCCGAACGCGGAAAGCAACGACGTCGTCCTGGAGGGCAATGTGGTCCTCACCGGTGAGACCGGCCATGCCGGAGACACGGTGCTGCTGCTCGACGAGGACACGGCCGCGGACCCACCCGGCCACCCCCGCCGGGGCGGCCCGCGACTGTCCAAGTTCCATGCCCCGGAGATCGTGTTCGGTCGCGACTCGCTGGCCGAGGCCGCGCACGCCGCGGCGCGGCTGGGCGCGAGCCGTCCGTTCGTGGTCACCGACCCCGGGCTGACCGAGGCCGGATGGCCCGCCGAGCTGCTGCGGCACATGCGGGCGGCCGGGCTGCGACCCCAGCTCTGGAACGAGATCACGCCGAACCCCAAGGACCACGAGATCCAGGCCGGCTACGAGCGCTACATGGCCTCGGGGTGCGACGTGGTGCTCGGCATCGGCGGCGGGTCGGTGATCGACGCGGCCAAGGGCGTCGCGCTGCTGGCCGCCAACGGCGGCACGATCCTGGACTACGAGGGCATCGACCGGATCGCGAACCCGATCCCTCCGCTGGTCATGATCCCGTCCACCTCCGGCACCGGTGCCGACGTCTCGCAGTTCTGCATCATCACCGACACCGAGCGCCTCACCAAGATCACGATCATGGGGCGGGCGCTGGTCCCGGACGTCTCGGTGATCGACCCCCGGCTGCTGGTCACGATGCCGGACTGGCTCAACGCGGCCACCGGCCTGGACGCCCTCACCCACGGCATCGAGGCGTTCGTCTCGCTGGCGCACGGCCCGCTCACCGACACCCACGCGCTGCACGCCGTCGCGCTCGTGCACGGCCACCTGCCGACGACGATGGTCCTGCGCGACGACGAGGCCGCCCGCGCCGCGATGGCCCAGGCCGCGCTGGAGGCCGGGCTGGCGTTCACCAACGCCATCCTCGGCGCCACGCACGCGATGAGCCACCAGGTCGGGGGCATGCTCGACCTGCCGCACGGCGTGATCAACGGGGTGCTGCTGCCGCACGTCATCCGGTTCAACGGCGCCGACGAGCCGACCCGGTTCGTCCCGATCGCGCAGGCGATGGGGCTGCCGGCCCGGCCGGGGATGCCCGGGGACGAGGCCGTCGACATGGTCGCGACCGAGGTCCGCAAGCTGGCCGACGAGGTCGGCGTGCCGACCGGGCTGGCCGCTCTCGGCGTGCGGGACCAGGACGTGCCCCGCCTGGCACAGCTCACGCTCGGCGACGCGTGCCTGACCACGAACCCGCGTTCGGCCTCGATCGGACAGATCGAGCGCCTGTTCCGGGAGGCGCTGTGACACCCGCACCCCGGAGGGCGATCACGGCGCCGTGACCGCCGCCCCGTTCCCCCGTCGCCGGACGCCCGCGCCGCACGCGAACGGCGTCCGTCAGCGTGCCGACCTCGACGCCCTGACCGGCCTGCGCTCGGGCAAGCCGTCGTTCTACCCGGAGTACCGGGTCAACGCCGAGCGCCTGCGCCGGGTGATCCTCGCCCTGGACCGGATCTCGGCCGCACTGGTGCGCACGATGGAGGGGTCGGAGGCGCTCGTCCGGGCCGTCGCGGACGCGGCGGCGGACCACCTCTCGGCGGACTGGGTGGTCTTCGCGCTCGTCGCCGGAGAGCTGCCGGACGCACGGCCCCGGCACGTGGTGATCGGGCCGGACGGGGTCGAGTGGGTCAACCTGGCCCTGGTCCCGGACAAGGTGCGCCGCCACGTCGAGGCGGTGCAGCGCGGCGGCCCCGTCGTCGACGACCACGTCCACCACGACGACGCCGAGGCGCTGCGGCACCTGCACGTGCCGATCCGGCTCAACGGCCGCACGGTCGGCGGCTTCGTGGCCTGGACCCCGCCGGAACGCGAGATCGACGGGACCGACCACTCGGTGCTGCGGATCCTGGCCGGTCAGACGGCCTCGGCGCTGCAGAACTGCGCCCTGCTCGACCGCTCCGAACGCCTGCACGTGCGCACCGCCCGCCAGGCCGAGGACCTGCGGGTCCGCAACGACGAGCTGATGCGCACCCAGCAGGCGCTCGGCGCGGCGCGCCAGCGCGAGGTGCTCGACAACGAGCGGCACCGGATCGCCCGCGAGCTGCACGACAGCGTCACCCAGTACGCCCTGTCCGCCGGCATGCACATCGAGCTGTGCCGTACCGAGATCGACGACCCGAAGCTGGTCGGGCACCTGGACACGGCCAAGGACCTGACCCGCCGGGCGGTCGAGCAGCTGCGTTCGGCGATCTACGCGCTCAACGACGACGACCACGGCGACAAGGACCTGCCGTCGATGCTGCGCCAGCTCTCCACCGTGCACATGCCCGACGAGCTGCGGGTCGAGGTCAAGATCGGCGGGACGCCGGTGCCACTGGCCCCGGAGCACGAGCAGTCGCTGTTCCGGATCGCCGGCGAGGCACTGTTCAACACCGCGATGCACGCCGCCGCCTCGCGCGCGGTGGTCCGGCTCGCCTACCAGGCCGACCGGGTCCGGCTCACGGTCTCCGACGACGGCGGCGCGAGCCCCGAGGAGATCCGCCGGACGCTGCGCGCGGCCGATCTGCGCGGACCGTCCGGGGAACACCGCGGGCTGGTCAACATGAACACCCGCGCCCAGGAGATGGGCGGCGTGCTGCGCTTCCGCCGCTCCCGGATCGGCGGGCTGCAGGTCCAGGTGGACGTCCCCCTGGCCACACGACGATCGGAGTCGGAGTGAACACCGCACGCACGAGTACCCGGAGCGCAGGGTCGGCCCCGCCGGTCCCGATCCGGATCGTGCTGGTCGACGACCATTCGATCATGCGCCAGGGACTGCGCGCGGTGCTCGAGCGCGAGGACGACCTGCGCGTCGTCGGCGAGGCGGGCAGCCCGGCCGACGCGATCACCGCCGTCGACGCGGGCCGGCCGCACGTGGTGCTGCTCGACCTCAAGCTCGCCTCCGGCCCGCAGACCGACGGCCTCGACGTCTGCCGTCGGCTGTGCGCGGCGCACCCCGGCATCGGGGTACTGGTACTGACCACCTTCGCCGAGGACCGGCTCGTCGTGGAGTCGGTGCAGGCCGGGGCACGCGGCTACGTGGTCAAGGACGTCGACACCACCGAGCTGGTGCGCGCGATCCGGGCGGTCTCGCGCGGCGAGAGCGCGTTCGACGCCCGCAGCGCCTCGGCCATGGTCCGCTCCCTGTCCGGCGGGATGCCGGACCGGGAGCGGCTCACCGACCGGGAGCTCGACGTGCTGCGCCTGCTCGCCCGCGGCCTGTCCAACCGCGCGATCGGCGCCGAGCTGTTCATCTCCGAGACGACCGTGAAGTTCCACGTGGGCAACCTGATGCGCAAGCTGATGGTGTCCCGCCGCGCCGAGGCGGTGTACGCGGCGACGAAGCTCGGGCTGCTGTAATCCTGTCCGGATGCGCCTCTACGCCGAACGACCGGACCGGCTCGCACTGCAGCTGACCGCCGACGTGCTGGCGGTGGTCTGGGTGGTGCTCGCCGTCGTCGCCGGGACGGCGGTGCACGACGGGCTGCTCGCGCTGCAGGGCCCCGGCCGCATGCTCACCGAGACCGGCGGGCGGATCGGCGAGACGTTCTCCGGGGCGGCCGGCGCCGCGGGCGCGATCCCGTTCTTCGGCGAGGACCTGGCGCGCGCGCTCGACCCCGCCGCCGGGGCCGGGGCAGACCTGGTCCGCGCCGGCCAGGACTACGGCGAGGCCCTCGCCGGGGTGGCGCTCTGGGCCGGGGTGCTGGTCGTCGTGCTGGCACTGGTCCCGGTCCTGCTGGGCTGGCTGCCGCTGCGGCTGCGCTACGCCCGCCGGGCCGGGGCGGCCACCGCGGCCCGGGACACCTGCCCGGACCTGCTCGCGCTGCGCGCGCTCGGACGGGTCCCGGTGCACCGTCTGGTCGAGGTGGCCCCGGACCCGGCCACCGCCTGGCGCGACGGAGACCCGGACGTGATCCGTCGCCTCGCCGCGCTGGAGCTGGCCGACCTGGGGCTCCGGGACCCGGCGGCCCCGGCCACCGCGCGGGTGCGCTGACCCGCATCCCGGCGGGCTTCGGGGCCACCCACCGGGAGAGGACGGGACCGGTGCGGGTGGCAGGCTGCGATCATGCCGCTCTTCTCCCTCGACGGAGTCTCCCCGACCGTGCACCCGGACGCGTTCGTGGCGCCGACCGCGACCCTCGTCGGCGACGTGCACGTCGAGGCCGGGGCGTCGATCTGGTACAACGCGGTGCTGCGCGCCGACCTGGGGGCGATCGTCGTCCGGGCCGGGGCGAACGTGCAGGACGGCTCCGTCCTGCACGGCGGCGACGACCCGGTCACCGAGGTCGGCGAGGGCGCGACGATCGGGCACCTGTGCGTCGTGCACGGCTGCGTGATCGGGGCCCGCGCGGTGATCGGCAACGGTGCGACGATCCAGGACGGCGCCCGGATCGGTGAGGGGTCGATGGTCGCGGCCGGAGCGCTCGTGGCACCGAACGTCGAGATCGCGCCGGACCGTCTCGTGCTCGGCCGGGCGGCGAGGGAGAAGGGCCCGCTGACCGAGTCGGCGGCCTGGTGGGTGCGCAACAATCCCGGCTTCTACCAGCAGCTCGCCCGCCGGCACGCCGACGGCGTCACGCCGGTGGACTGATCGCCGGGCGTCCGCCGACATCGATGTCAGGACGCGCGGCATCGACCAGGAGACGACGGCGGGCACACGGCCCGGCAGCGCAGAAGAGGAGTCGGCGATGAGCAAGGTGACCTGCGACATGGCGATGTCGGTGGACGGCTACGTGGCCGGCCCGAACCAGACTCTCGAGGACCCGCTCGGCGAGGGCGTCGAGCAGGACCTGCACACCTGGATGTTCAGCGAGCCCGACGTGCACGCCGCCGAGCTCGAGGCGATCACCGCCGCCGGATCCTTCGTGATGGGCCGGAACATGTTCGGGCCGGTACGCGGCGCGTGGGACCTGGACTGGACCGGCTGGTGGGGGCCGGAGCCGCCCTACCACGCACCGGTGTTCGTGCTGACCCATCACGAACGCGAGCCCGTGGTGATGCAGGGCGGGACCACGTTCCACTTCGTCACCGGCGGTCTCCACGAGGCGCTCGCGCGGGCCCGGGAGGCGGCCGGGGACCGCGACGTCGCGGTCGCGGGCGGCGCCGCGACCGTCAACCAGTGCCTGGCCGCCGGTGTGATCGACCAGCTGCGGCTGCACGTCGCGCCGGTGCTGCTGGGCCGGGGCGAGCGCCTGTTCGAGGCCGTGCCGCGCACCGCGCTCACGCCGGTGTCGGTCCGGCACACCCCGCTGGTGACCCACCTGACCTACGACCTGCCCGGCCGCCGCTGAGGTGGGCCGGCCGGTGCTCAGCCCTCCTCGCGCTCCGGCGAGGAGGCCTGCGCCCAGTACCGGCGCGGGATGCGGCCTGCCTCGCGGGCGGCCCGGCCGGCCTCCACGCCCAGGCGCATCGCGTGTGCCATCCGCTCCGGGTCCCCGGCGCGGGTCACCGCGGTGGCCAGCAGGACGGCGTCGCAACCGAGCTCCATCGCCTGCGCGGCCTCCGAGGCGGTGCCGATGCCCGCGTCGAGCACCACCGGGACGCCGGCCCGCTCGACGATCATCTCGATGTTGTGCGGGTTGCGGATCCCCAGGCCGGTGCCGATCGGCGAACCCAGCGGCATCACCGCGGCGCACCCGGCCTGTTCCAGCTTCCACGCCAGCACCGGGTCGTCGTTGGTGTAGGGCAGCACGGTGAACCCGTCGTCGACGAGCTGCTCGGCCGCGTCGAGGAGCTCGATCGGGTCCGGCAGCAGGGTCCGCTCGTCGGCGACGACCTCGAGCTTGACCAGGTCGGTCTCGACCGCCTCCCGGGCCAGCCGCGCGGTCAGCACGGCCTCCGCCGCCGACCGGCACCCGGCGGTGTTGGGCAGCACCTCGATCCCCAGCCTGCGCAGCAGATCCAGCAGGCCGGTGCCACCGGCCACGTCGACCCGGCGCATCGCGACCGTGGTCAGCTCCGTCCCGGACGCGACCAGCGCGCGCTCCATGATCTCCAGGTTCGTCGCGCCGCCGGTGCCCATCACCAGCCGCGAGGAGAACTTGCGTCCGCCGACGACCAGCGCGTCGTTCTGCACCATCTCAGCCTCCCTGCACCGCGGTGAGGATCTCCACCCGTGCGCCCTCGACGAGCGCGTGCCCGGCCCACCGCGCGCGCGGGACGACGTCGTCGTCCACCGCGACCGCGACGCCGCGCCCGGGTGCCCCGGCCACCGACAGCGCGTCGGCGACGGTGGGCGTCCCGTCCAGCCGGTGCTCGGTCCCGTTGATCCAGATCTGCATCGTTCAGCGTCCTTCCGCCGCCACGGTCAGTGGCACTCGCGCCGCCGGGAACCGGGCCGGGTCGGCCGGGCGGGCGGCGTCGGGCACCGGCGTCCCGGCCACCAGCGCGACGACGGCGGCCGCGGTCACCGGCGCGAGCAGCATCCCGTTGCGTCCGTGCCCGGTCGCCACGATCAGCCCGTCCGGCCCGGTCGTCCCGATCAGCGGCAGGTTGTCCCGGCTGCCCGGCCGCAGACCGGCCGCGCTCTCGGTCAGCGCGTACTCCGCGATCCCCGGCAGGATGCGCTCGGCATCGCGCAGCAGGTCCCGGACACCTCCGACCGTGACGTCGGTGTCGAAACCGTTCTCGCTGGTCGTGGCCCCGACGACGAGATCGCCGTGGCCGGGCGCGTCCCGCGGCACGGCGTAGACCGGGCGGCCGTCGACCAGTGCCCGCACGGTGCGCGACGGCGGCGGCAGGGCCCCCGCGCGCCGGGTCAGGCGCAGGATCTCGCCCTTGACCGGGCGCACCAGCCCGTCCAGCGACGGGTGCAGCGCCGAGGAGTGCGCGCCGGCGGCGAGCACGACGGCGTCGGCGTCGAGGTCGGGGCCCTCGGCGCAGCGCACGCCGAGCACCCGCCGCCCGTCGTCGACGACGGCGGTCGCGGTCCGCGCGTCCCGCACGACCCCGGCCCGCGAGCAGGCGGCGAGCAGGGCGTCGAGGAGCGTGCGGTTGTCCACCGACAGGTCGTCGGGAACGCTGAGCCCGCCGCGCACGTCCGGCCCGATCGCCGGTTCCAGCCTGCGCAGCTCCCGGCCGGAGAGCCGCTGAACCGGCCGTCCGAGGCGGGCCAGGTGATCGGCGAGGGTGTCCAGCTCGGCGCGGTCCCCGGACCCGGCGGCCGCGACGACGGTGCCCTCGGTCCGCAGCCCGGCCGCCCGGCCGGAGGCCGCCTCCAGGTCGGCGGCGAAGCGCTCCCAGGCCCGCACCGACGCGACCCCGAGCTCGAGCAGGTCCTCCTCGCCGGGCCAGGTCTCGGTGACCGGCGCCAGCATCCCGCCGGCCACCCAGGACGCCCCCGAGCACGGCGCCGGGTCCAGCAGCGTGACCCGCCATCCGGCGCGCGCGCACGACCAGGCCGCGGACAGCCCGATCACGCCGCCACCGACGACGGCCAGATGCGTTGCCATCACAATCCCCTTCGCTCCCTGCGCCGGCATGACCCGGATCAGGTTCGACGGTCGGGACCCTCGCCGGTCCCCTCTCAGCCCGATGCCTGCGCCGGACTCCCGTGCTCCACCTTCTCCCGCCAGGCTACGCCGTACCCTTCGCGCCGTGCCCCGACGAGATGCAGCGTCACTGAGACGACGACTCGACTCCGCCCGCCTCTACCTGTGCACCGACGCCCGCACCGAGCGCGGGGACCTCGCCGAGTTCCTCGACGCCGCGCTGGCCGGCGGCGTGGACGTCGTGCAGCTGCGCGACAAGGGCGGCGACGGTCCGCTCGAGGCGAAGGCCGAGCTCGCCGCACTGGAGGTGCTCGCGGACGCCTGCGCCCGCCACGACGCCCTGTTCGCCGTCAACGACCGGGCCGACGTCGCGCTGGCCTCCGGCGCGGACGTGCTGCACCTGGGTCAGGACGACCTGCCGGTCGCGTGGGCCCGCCGGGTCCTCGGCGAGGAGCCGATCATCGGCCGGTCCGCGCACGGCGACGTCGAGACCGCCGACGCGGCCGCCGAGGCCGGCGTCGACTACTTCTGCGCCGGCCCCTGCTGGCCGACCCCGACCAAACCCGGGCGCCCGGCGCCCGGCCTGGACCTGGTGCGCACCGTCGCCGGACGCCGGCCCGCGCGGCCGTGGTTCGCGATCGGCGGGATCGACCACGACCGCCTCGACGAGGTCCTCGCCGCCGGAGCCCGCCGGGTGGTCGTGGTCCGCGCGATCACCGAGGCGTCCGACCCGCAGGACGCCGCCGCGCGCCTCAGGGCCGGTCTGGACGCCGCGGCGACGGCCTGAGATCAGCCGGAGCCGGTCGCCCCGTCGTCCGCGGCGCCGGAGTCGTCGGGCCCGGACTGCAGCTGCCCGGACTCGGGCTGCGCGGAGGGCAGCACCCCGTTCAGGCCGTCCTGCACCGGGGCGCCCGACTCCGAGCTGTCCTCCCCTGCCGAGGTCGAGGACGGCGACGGGGTCGCCGGGCTGCTCGACGTGGGGTCCGGAGCGGTCGAGGTCGTGGGCTCCGCGGACGACGTGGCGTCGCCGCCCCCGGTGTCGTCCTGCGGGATCTGCCCGGTCGGGGTCCCGGAGACCACGTTGCCGATCGAGGTGCCGGTACCGCCGCCGGTGATCGTCCCGCCCTTGATCCACTCGATGCCGGTGACCAGGAACATCGCCAGCGCGAACGCCAGGACGGTGCCCGCGACGGCGAACCCGACCTGCCTGCGGGTCATCCGGCCCCGGCGTCCCCCGGCGGGCGGGCGGGTACTCGCGGCGGCCCGCGGGTCCAGCAGCACCGTCTCCTGGCCGCCCGGACCGGCCGCGGCGGTGCCGCCGTCCTGCCCCGCCGCCGGCGCGACCGCGGTGGCGCCCCGGCGCTCGCGCAGGCGCTGGGTGGTGCCGGTGACCTTCGTGCGGGTGCGCTCGATCGAGCGCTGGAACAACGTCGTCGCGACCGTGGTGACGACCGAGCCGAGTGCCGCGCCCAGGATCGTCCCGACCGCGCCCAGGAACGAGCCGAGGATCGCGGTGACGATCGCGGCGCCGGCCCCGGCGACCACCTTGGTGACGTTCAGGTCCGCCGCCGGCCTGCCGTCCGTGCCGTTCCCGGGGGTGCCGTCGCCGGCCGCGTCACGGTCGTTGCCGGGGCCCCGGCCGCCGGCCCCGACGGGCCGGTCCGGGGCACCACCGCGCGGACCGCCCGCCGGACGTCCCAGCGCGGGCACGTTGCCCTGCATCGCCGAGGCGGTGCGAGCGGTGCGCGGAGACAGGGAGCCCGGTGCCGCGCCGCCGGGGGCCGGCACGCCCCGCGTGGGCACCTCGGGCATCCCCGGGCCGGGCATCACCCCGGGCCGGGGCGCCCGGGCTCCGGGTGCCGCACGACCCGGCGCCGCCGGGGGCGCCGCACCCGGCGGGCCGGCCCCGCCCGCGACGGGCGGGCGTCCGGCCGGCGGTGTCGCGTTCAACGGCGGCCGCGACGAGGTCTCGCGTCGCTGGCGCGGGAGCTGCGGCGCGTCGGGGGTGGCCGTGTCGGACCCGGGGTTCCGGGGCGATCGACCGGCGCCGGGTACGGCGTCGGAGGACCTGCGCTCCGGGTTCTGCTGCTGAGGCATGGCTCCTTGTCGGGGTCGTCGTCGCCGAGTGCTCCGCTGAGGACAACGTGCACGCACCTGCGCATGCCTCCGGGCCATCACCCGATGTGGTGACGCTCACGCCTACCGAGGGCTGCACGGAACCGGCAATGTCACGAAGACATCACGATCCTACCGTCGCCCTGGGTCGCGCAAGGTCACCGGGGGTGACGGATTCCCGGGTGATCGGCCGGCAGCGCCGTACGCAGCAACGGCCACGACACGAGCACGCTCACCGCGACCAGGGCCGGGCTCACGACCGCCCGCGCGATGCCGAGCCACACCACCTGGTCGGCCAGGTAGAGCGGCAGGAACACGGCCAGCCGGACGGCGTACTGCGCCACCCAGGCCCAGCTCGCGCGCTGGTAGCCGCGCATCAGGTCGCGGTCGCGACGCCACCGGGTTCGCTGCCCCAGCAGCCCGCCCACGACCAGACCCAGCAGCGGCCACCGGATCACGATCGAGACCGCCCAGACCAGCGCGCTGGCCATGTTCGACACGATCTGCAGCAGGAAGAAGTCCTCGGCACGCCCGGTGTAGAGGGCGAGCGCGGCAGCCGCTGCCACGCCCAGCAGGCCGAGCAGCACAGCCCGCGGACGGTCCCCGCGAACGAGCCGGGCGGCGGCGACGACCGCGGCCGCGACGACGGCCGCCCCGGCCGCCCACCGGATCGACGAGACCGTCCCCCCGGCGTCGGCCGCCAGCCACACCAGCACGAACGCGACGACCGGCACCGAGGCGTCCACCGCGCCCGACCGGCCGCCCAGGATCTCCGCCATCCCCGGTTCGGACGAGGTGGCGGGCTCACGGTCGGAGGTCACCGGTCAAGGGTGCCCTACCTCGACGCGGCCACACCGGCGCACTGGCCCCGCGGCGCCGATGGGGTGATCATTGGGGTACTGCCGGGTAACACCCGGGTGACGCGGAGCGAACGTCCGTCAGGCGGCCAGGGGACCGCCGGCGAACCTGGGGAGGCGGTAGCCGTGCACCATCGGAGCTACATCGCGATCGGGGACAGTTTCACCGAGGGGCTCGACGACTTCACCGACGACGGCCGCCCGCGCGGTTGGGCCGACCGGGTCGCCGAGCAGCTGGCCGAGCGCCACCCCGGGTTCACCTACGCCAACCTGGCCGTGCGCGGGAAGGTCCTGGACCAGATCGTCGCCGACCAGGTACCGGTCGCCGAGGAGGTCCGCCCGGATCTGATCACGTTCTGCGCCGGCGGCAACGACGTGATCGGGCTCGCCTGCGACACCGACGACCTCGCCGCCCGCTTCGACGCCGCGCTCGGCCGCCTGGTCGCCACCGGAGCCGACGTCCTGATCTTCACCGGGTTCGACCTGGGTCGGATGCACCCGTTCATCCGCCGCCTGCGCGGACGGATCGCCTGCTTCAACGAGCTGATGCGGGCCAGCGCCGAGCGGCACGGCTGCCGCGTCGTGGACCTGTGGGCGATGGACACCCTCGCCGACCCGCGGGCCTGGGCGAGCGACCGGCTGCACCTGCTCCCGGACGCCCACGAGCGGGTCGCGCTGCGCGTGCTCGAGGCCCTCGGGGAGCCGGTGGACGCGGACTGGCGCACCCCGTGGCCCGACGGTGAGCCGGCCCCGTGGATGGCCCGCCAGCGCGAGGACCTGCGCTGGTTCCGGCGGCACGTGATGCCCTACGTCGGCAAGCGCCTGCGCGGGGAGCAGAGCTGGGAGGACCACCGGCCCAAACGTCCCGAGCTCTCGCCGCTCTCGCGCTAGACGCCACGGCGGGCCCGCCCCGAAGGGACGGGCCCGCCGGCGTTCGAACAATCGGCGCCCGGGGCCCGTGGCCCCCGGCCGCGGTCACCGGATCGGCGTGAAGTCGCGCGCTCCGATGTACTCCGGGCGCCGGGTCGGCGCGTAGTACGGCTCGGTACAGGGGTTCTGCACGCTGTTGAACACCAGGAAGATGTTCGACCGGGAGTACGGGGTGATGTTGTCCCCGGAGCCGTGCATGCAGTTGGAATCGAAGAACGTCGCCCCGCCGGCCTTGCCGGTCATCATCGCGATGCCGTGCCGGTTGGCCATCGCGGTGATCGAGTCGTCGTCCGGGGTGCCGATCTCCTGGGCCTTGAGCGAGGACAGGTGGTTGTCCTGCGGGGTCTCCCCCACGCAGGACACGAACGTCTTCTGCGAGCCCGGCATGATCATCAGGCACCCGTTGTAGGGGTGGTTGTCGGTCAGCGAGATCGAGCAGCTGACCGCGCGCGGGACGGGCATCCCGTCCTCGGAGTGCCAGGTCTCGAAGTCGGAGTGCCAGTAGAAGCCGCCGCCGCCGAAGCCGGGCTTGTAGTTGATCCGGCTCTGGTGGACGTAGACGTCCGAGCCGAGGATCTGACGGGCGCGGCCGACCACACGCTCGTCCGCGGCGATCCGCGCGATCGCCTCCGAGATCCGGTGGACCTCGAAGATGGAGCGAACCTCGTTCGAGGACTTCTCGACCACGCAGCGGGCGTCGCCGCGGATGGCGGGGTCGGTGGCCAGGCGGTCCAGCTCGGCCTGGTAACCGGCGACCTCGGTGGGGTCGAGCAGCCCGGGCACCTGGACGAAGCCGTCCCGGGCGTGGGCGGCGAGCTCCTGGGCGCCGAACATCCCGGCGCCGGCCTCGCTGCCCCAGACGGTGGGTTCGGCCCGCGTGACGAACTCCGGGGTGTCCGACACCCGGGTCCGGTAGCGGTCCCCGACGTGGGTCCGATCGATGTCGCTGCCAGCCACGGCAGTCATGTGGCCTCCTTGTATCCGTATGTCCCTTCGAAGGGTGTGATGGTCGTCCGTGGACGACAAGAAGGACGTTCCCGCTGTGAACCAGCGGAAACGCCCTGCTCGTCGGGTTGCTCCGGGCGGAGCGTCAGCCCTCGGTGATCAGCGGGTACACGCCGTTCTCGTCGTGCACCTCGCGGCCGGTCACCGGCGGGTTGAAGACGCAGACGGTCTTCATCAGCGTCTTCGGGCGCAGCTGGTGCTTCTCGTTCCCGCTCAGCACGTAGATCGAGCCGGGCGCCAGCTGGTAGGTGACGTCGTTGTCCTTGTCGTAGAGCTCGCCCTCACCTTCGGTGATGAAGACGGCCTCGATGTGGTTGGCGTACCAGAAGTCGTTGACCGTGCCCGGCTGGAGCACGGTCTCGTGCACGGAGAAACCGACACCGTCCTTGGCCAGGACGATGCGCTTGCTGCGCCACTGCTTGTTCTCGGACTCGACGTCGCGCTCGGTGTCGGTGATCTCGTCAAGCGTGCGGACGATCATCTTGTTGTCTCAGCTCCCGGTTGCGGCTCGGACGGACTCGGCAATGATCGCAAGGCCCTCGTCGAGCTCGTCGTCGGTCGTGGTCAGCGGGCACAGCACCTTCAGGACCTCGTCCGACGGCCCCGCGGTCTCGAGCAGCAACCTGCGCCGGAACGCCTCGCCCGCGACCTTGTCCCCGAGCTCGGCGTTCTCGAACTGCAGACCACGGGCCAGGCCGCGACCCTTGGCGAACATCTCGGTGTCCGTCGTGTCGTGGACGATCTTGTTGAACGCCTCCTCGACGCGCTCGCCCTTGGCGATCGTCGACTTCTCCAGCGAGTCGTCGCTCCAGTACTCGTTGATCGCCGCGGTGGCGGTGACGAACGCGGGGTTGTTGCCGCGGAACGTGCCGTTGTGCTCGCCGGGACCCCACACGTCGTGCTCGGGCTTGATCAGCACCAGGGCCATCGGCAGGCCGTAGCCCGAGATCGACTTGGAGATGCAGACGATGTCGGGCTTGATGCCGGCGATCTCGAACGAGAAGAACGGGCCGGTCCGGCCGATCCCCATCTGGACGTCGTCGCAGATCAGCAGGATGCCCTTGCGCTTGCACAGCGCGTCGAGGCCCTGCAGCCACTCGATGCGGGCCGGGTTCAGGCCACCCTCGCCCTGCACCGTCTCCACGATGACCGCCGCCGGGTCGTTGAGCCCGGAGCCGGAGTCGTCGAGCAGCTTCTCGAACCACATGAAGTCGGGCATCTTGCCGTCGAAGTAGTTGTCGAACGGCATCGGCGTCGCGTGCACCAGCGGGATGCCGGCACCGGTGCGCTTCATCGAGTTGCCGGTGACCGACAGCGCGCCGAGCGTCATCCCGTGGAACGCGTTCGTGAAGTTGATCATCGCTTCGCGGCCGCTGATCTTCCGCGCCAGCTTCAGCGCCGACTCCACCGCGTTCGCTCCGGTCGGGCCGGGGAACTGCACCTTGTAGTCGAGCCCGCGCGGCGTCAGGATCTTGTCCTGGAACGTGTGCAGGAACTCGCCCTTGGCCACGGTGTACATGTCCAGGCCGTGCGTGATGCCGTCCCGGGCCATGTAGTCCATCAGCGGCTTCTTCAGCGCCTCCGGGTTGTGCCCGTAGTTGAGCGCGCCGGCGCCGCCGAAGAAGTCGAGGTAGCTGTTCCCGTCGACGTCGGTGAGCCGGCTGCCCTTCGCCGTGTCGAACACGACCGGCCAGTTCCGGCAGTAGCTGCGAACCTCGGACTCGAGATCCTCGAAAACGGTCATGATGTGGTCTCACCCTTGGTGGTCGGGCCGATGCGATACAGGTCCTCGGGTTCGTGGCCGTCCCCGAGCAGTTCTCGTCCGAACAGGTCACTGCGATCGATCGGTACGTCGTGTCGTTTCGCGAACGAGGTGAACAGCCGGATCGACGACTCGTTGTCCGGCGTGATCGTGGTCTCCATCCGGTCGGCGCCGGGGGCACCGTCGTAGACGGCGTCCAGCATCCGCCCGGCCAGACCCTCGCCCTGGGCGCTGGTGTCCACGCACACCTGCCAGACGACGACGGTCGTCGGCGCGTCCGGCCGCATGTAGCCGGTCACGTAGCCGACGGCGCGGCCGTCCCGGACGGCCACGACCGAGGTGCGTGCGAAGTCACGGCACCACAACACGTAGGCATAGCGGGAGTTGGCGTCCAGCACCTGCGACTCGACGGCGAGCCGCCACATGTCGACACCGTCGGCCGGGGCCGGAACGCGGATCTCGATCTCGGATACGACGTCCGGGGAGCGCGCGGGCGCCCCTGTCTCGGCCTCTTCGGGTGCAATCATGTCGAGAAAAGTTAACAGCGTCGCAGGCCGAATGCAGCCGCTGAGGGGGTCGCCGATGCCCGCGACGTGCACGTCCTGTGACCCGCGGCACCTCGACCGGGTGGTCGCGACGGACCGGTCGCGCGCCCGGCGCCGGCGCCGAAACCCCCTGCTGAGCCGCCCGGCGACGATGCCCCGGGAACGCCCCCGCGCGACCGCCGGCCGGCCCGCACGGCGCGACCGGAGGCACACCCGTGTCACTCACCACTCTGCGCCACGACACCCTCCCGCGAGTTCGGCCGTTCGTGCGGATGCACTTGCATCTGCACGGATACGGGGTCACCATGAAATCTCCACCCACCGCCCGGAGGTGCTCGACGTGCCCGTCCCGACTGGTCCGCCGGATCACGGCACGCGCACCGGCACCCCCCGGACCGCTTGGAGGGTCATCCGGTGAACCGCAGGGCCCCTGCCGTCGCGGACGCCGACGGTGACCAGAACGCGCTCGTGACCTGCGCCCGCGACGGGATGAACCACGTCGTCGCGCACGTGGTGCTGGCCGACTCGATGGCCGCCGGCACCGGGCAGTGCACGGCCGTCTGCGGACACGTGGTCCTGCCCGCGTCGCTGTCGAGCCCGCCCGGATCGCGCTGCCTGCTCTGCTCGGAGGCCGCCGGTGTGGGTGTCGAGCCGCGTCGCGAGACCCGGCGCCGCTGGAGCGCACTGCGCGCCGCACCGAACCGCACCCTGCGCGCCTCCTACTGACCCCGGTCCCCCGCCCCGTTCGTGCGGGCGGCGGACCGCCCCCGGATCGCCGAGCACAGGGCGTCGGGATGTACCCCCAGCCCGCGCACCGGGATCACCACCGGGCTGCCGAACCGTTCCTGCGAGGACCGGCGGGCCCGGCGCAGCAGCGGCCCGGAGCCGCGCAGCAGCCCGTCCGGGTCGTCGACCTCGACGACCACGAGATGGCTCCGCCGGTCCACCTGCTCGACCCGGGCGCCCCGGACCCGCTCCCAGCCGAGGTGGCCGATCCCGGCCGGCGAGGCGTGGTCGGTGAGCCCGGAGTCGTCGACGACGACCCGCGGTCGCCCGCGCAGCACCATCACCAGCTGGTAGAGCGCCGGCGGCGCGAAGAACAGGATCGTCAGCACCCCGAACGGGAGCACGAGCAACGGCCCCGTGCACAGCACGATCCCGGCCACGACGAACAACGCCGCCAGCGACGCCGTCCGCACCTGACGGACGAGGGGCGGGCGCACGTCGAGGACGGTGCGGGGCCCCGGCCGGTCGGTCACGCCCAGCAGGGTAGCCCGGACGCTGCGGCCGGGGCGGCGTTTCCGCAGGCTTGCGTCAGACCCGCACGAGCGTCGCCACGCCCTGCAGCTCGGTGACCGTGCTGCGCTCGAGCTGGCCGCGGTCGGCGGCCGGGGCGATCGAGGCCAGGTGCACGGTCGTGATGCCGATCGTGTGCACCCGGACCCGCTCCCCCGGGCGGATCCGCACCCGCGGTACGAGCACCGTCAGCGTGGTGCGGCCCCGGTCCGGCGTGCCCTGCAGGGTCACCGACACCGTGGCGCCGACGGTGTTCCACTCGTCGACGACCTCGTCCGCGGAGAACGTCCGGGCGGGCGCGGCACCCCGGTATCCCAGCTGCACCTCACCGGCCGGGCCGGACGAGAGGGTGATCTCCAGACCGTCCCCCGACACCGTGTAGTGGTTGGCGTCGGCCAGTCCGTCGTCCACCCTGTCACCAGCCCTTCGCGGTCGTCCCGATGTGGATCGCTGCCGAACTCGCAGCTCACAGCGGCGTCGTTACACGGACCCGGGAG
>CBIHNM010000039.1:0-21168 GCA_966211265.1 uncultured Pseudonocardia sp. | reverse complement strand
CCCGGCCCGCGACCGTCCGGGCCGCCACCGGCCACCCCGCCGAACCGGGTCCCGCCGCGTGGCGGGCCCCGGCCGGGCCCGCCGCAGAGCCCCCCGCCGCTGCTGACCCCCGAGGAGTCCGTCGGGCAGTTCGGCCCGAACGGTGAGCGCGCCGCCGACCACGCCGGGACCGCGACCGAGGTGGTCCCCACGCACGCAGGTGCCGCCGGTGGCGGCGGCGGACGACCGCCCGGCGGTCCCGGCACCGGCCACCGCGGTGACGACGGTTCCGGGCCCGGCCCGAGAAGAGGATGGCGACGGATGCGCCGCTGGGTCTGGCTCCTGCTCGGCCTCGGCGTGATCGCCCCGATCCTCGCGTTCGCGATCGGCTGGCTGGTGTTCAGCGTGCCCAAGGCCGAGGACATCGCGGTCACCCAGGTCGCCAGCTTCACGTTCGAGGACGGCTCGCCGCTGGCGACGGTGCGGCCGGACAACGTCAACCGGATCAGCGTGACCCTGGACCAGGTGCCGCTGCCGGTGCGGCAGGCCGTACTCGCGGCGGAGGACCGGACGTTCTTCTCCAACCCGGGCTTCGACATCAGCGGCATCGGCCGCGCGGTGTGGAGTCAGCTCACCGGCGGTATCGGCGGTGGCTCGACGATCACCCAGCAGTACATCAAGGTGACCACCGGCAAGGACGAGTTCTCGCTGTTCCGCAAGTACCGCGAGGTCGTGCTCGCCGCGAAGATCTCCAAGGAGTACACCAAGGAGCAGATCCTGGAGAACTACCTCAACGCGATCTACCTGGGCCGCGGGGCGTACGGGATCCAGGCGGCGAGCCAGGCCTACTACGGCAAGAACGTGCAGGACCTCAACGCCTCGGAGGCGGCCGTGATCGCGGGGCTGATCCAGTCGCCGTCGCGGTGGGACCCGGCCAAGAACCTGGAGAAGTCCACCCAGCGCTGGAACTTCGTGCTCGACGGCATGGTCGCGCAGGGCTGGATGACCCCGGCCGACCGGGCGCGGCAGACGTTCCCGCAGTGGAAGGAGCCCTCCAAGACCGAGGGCGGCATCCCCGGGGACGACCGCGGGCACATCTACAACCAGGCCCGCGCGGAGCTGGACAAGCTCGGGATCAGCGAGCAGGAGATCAACACCCAGGGCCTGACCGTCACCACCACGATCGATCCGAGAGCCCAGCAGGAGGCCGGCGACGCGATCGCGAAGGTGATGGAGGGCCAGCCGGGCAACCTGCGTTCCTCGCTGGTCTCGGTGGACCCCAAGACCGGGGCGGTGCTCGCCTACTACGGCGGCGAGGACGGCGTCGGACTGAACTACGCGAACGTGCTCAAACAGCCCGGGTCCTCGTTCAAACCGTTCGTGCTGGCCGCGGCCCTGCAGGGTCCGAACCCGATCGGGCTGGGCACCACCTACGACGGCTCGTCGCCGCAGACCCTGGCCGGGACGAAGATCGCCAACTCCGAGGGCGAGAGCTGCGCCCAGTGCTCGGTCAAGACGGCGATGACGAAGTCGATCAACACCGTGTTCTACAAGATGGGTCTCGACATCGGTCCGGCGAAGGTCGCCGAGGCCGCGCACCAGGCCGGTATCCCCGCCGACCTGCTGCCCAACCCGACCGGCGGCATCTCGCTGGGCGACCGCGAGGTGCACCCGCAGGACATGGCCTCGGCCTACGCGACCTTCGCCGCGGACGGCACCTTCCGGGAGCCCTATCTCGTGGCCAAGGTGACGGCCAGCGACGGCCGGGTGATCTTCGACCGGGGCACGACCGACACCGGCAAGCAGGCGATGCCCGCCGACGTCGCACGCAACGTGACCGAGTCGATGACCGACGTCGCGAGCTCCTCGCGGATCGGCCTGTCCTCCGGCCGCCCGGTCGCGGCCAAGACCGGCACCGTGCAGAGCGGTATCGAGGGCCAGAACAACGACGCCTGGACGGTCGGCTACACGCCCTCGATCTCGACCGCGGTCTGGGTGGGGACCGACGACAACGTCCCGATCAAGAACTCGGAGGGGCGTCCGATCTACGGCCGGATGCTGCCCGGGTCGATCTGGCAGTCGTTCATGGACGGCGTCCTGGACGGCACGCCGGTCGAGCAGTTCTCGGACTTCCAGCCGATCGGCCAGGCGCCCACGCCGGAGGTCACCTCGAGTCCCCCGACGCCGCAGCCGAGCACCACCGGCGCCCCGCCCCCGTCGATCGACACCTACGGCGGGGACACCACCGCGACCCCGCCCCCGTCGATCGACACCTACGGCGGGGACAGCGGCGACGGCGGTGGCGGTGACGCCGGTGACGCCGCCGGCGGCGGTGACGGTGGCGGTGACGGCGGCGGCGGCGGTGACACCGGCGGGAGCCCCGACTCCGGCGGCGACGGAGGCGGCGGCGGCAACGGCGGGGAGGACGGCAACTGAGGCCCCCCGACGAGGGCGCGCCGTCCCCCCGCGGCCCCGGCCGCCGGTCCCGGCCGGCCGGTGACCGGACCGGCGGGCCGGGCTCCCCGGAGCCCCGCTCCGCCGAACCGCCGGAGGTCGGTACCCGCACGATCCCGACCTGGACCGAACCGCTGGCCGCCGCGGCCAGCCGGGTCGTCGGCGGGCCGCTGGGCCGGCACGCGCTGGTGGGCCGGGCGCGCTACTGGACGCCGCTGCGCGTGGTGCTGCTGCTCGCGGTCGTGGTCCTGGCGCTGGCCTGGCTGGGCAAGTCACCCTGCCTGCAGCAGTACCGCGAGGCCGACGGCGCGCTGGCGCTGGACTGGCGCAACGACCGTCAGTACGTCGCGATGTGCTACTCCGACACGGTCCCCCTCTACAGCGTGGAGGGCCTCGCCGACGAGGGCCTGCCCTACCGCGACGCCTGGTACGACACCGCCGCCGACGGGTCCCGGACCGAGCGCTACATGGAGTACCCGGTGCTGACCGGGTTCTTCCAGTGGACCAACGCCCAGCTGACCGACGGGTGGCAGCGGCTGGCCGGGACGCTGCCGCTGCCCTCGGCACTCGACGTCGTCGTCTACTTCGACATCACCGCGTTCTGGCTCGCGCTGGCCTGGCTGGCGGTCAGCGCGGCGGTCTACCACCTGCGCCCGGACCGGCCGTGGGACGCGGCCCTGGTCGCGCTCTCGCCACTGGCGCTGGTGCACGTCTTCACCAACTTCGACGCGCTCGCGGTGGCGGCCGCGGTCGGCGGGCTCGTCGCGTTGCGCGGGCGCAGACCGGTCCTGGCCGGGATCCTGCTCGGTGTCGGGGGCGCGCTCAAGCTGTACCCGTTGTTGTTGCTGCTGCCGGTCCTGCTGGTCGGGCTGCGCCGGCGCGCGGACGGCGGACTGCGCACCGCGGTCCCCGCGATCGTCTCCGCGGTCGGCACGTTCGTGCTGGTCAACCTGCCGGTGGCGGCCCTGTGGTTCCGCGGGTGGACGGAGTTCTTCACCCTGAACCGGAGCCGGCCGGCCGACCCGGACTCGATCTGGTTCGTGATCAGCTACTTCACCGGCTGGTCCGGGTTCGACGGGCCGCTCCCGGCCGGACAGCCCCCGGTCGTGCTGAACGCGGTCGTCGCGGTCCTGATGGTCGCCGCGTTCACCGGCATCGCGCTGCTCGCCCATCGGGCGCCGCACCCGCCTGCGGTGACGGAGCTCGGCTTCCTCACCGTCGCCGCGTTCCTGCTGGTGAACAAGGTCTGGAGCCCGCAGTACTCGCTCTGGCTGGTCCCGCTCGCCGTGCTGGCGCTGCCCCGGTGGCGGCTGCTGCTGGCCTGGATGACGATCGACGCGCTGGTCTGGGTCCCGCGGATGTTCCAGTACGTCGGGGTCGCGAACAAGGGCCTGCCGCCGGATGCGTTCCTGGCGACGGTGGTGGTCCGGGACGCGGTCGTGGTGACGCTGTGCGTGCTGGTGGTGCGGGCGATCCTGGGCCGACCCGCCGGCTCGCCCGATCCGGACCCGGCGTGGCCGGCCGCCGTGCCGCCCCGCTCCCCGGTCCCGGCCGGTGGGAGCGGGTTCTCGTCGGTGGGACGATCATGAGGGGTGGGGCCGTGGACCGGACCGGGGAGCTGCGCAGGGCCGTCGCCGAGGCGCTCGCCGGGTTTCCCCGGCGCAGCGCCGGGGAGGCCGACCGCGCGGGCCGCAAGACGGCCGCGGTCACGATGACGCTGGTGCCCGCACCCGGGGCGACCGGCGAGGGCCCGCTGGGCGAGGAGCTGACGTTCCTGCTCACCCGCCGCGCGAGGTCCCTGCGTGCGCACTCCGGGCAGTGGGCGCTGCCCGGCGGCCGCGCCGACCCCGGCGAGTCGATCACCGAGGCGGCCCGGCGGGAGGTCTTCGAGGAGGTCGGGCTCACCCTCGGCGAGGACCGGGTGCTGGGCCTGCTCGACGACTACCCGACCCGTTCCGGCTACCTGATCACCCCGGTGGTGCTGTGGGCGGGCGGCGCCGGGGAACCGACGCCGAACCCGGACGAGGTCAGCTCACTGCACCGGGTCCCGCTGAGCGAGATCGACCACGAGCCGCGGTTCCTGACCATCCCGGAGTCGGACGCGCCGGTGATCCAGGTGCCGCTGTTCGACCGGTTCGTGCACGCCCCCACCGGGGCGGTGCTCTACCAGTTCCGCGAGGTCGTGCTGCACGGCCGGGCCACCCGGGTGGCCCACCTGGAGCAGCCGGTGTTCGCCTGGAAGTGAGCGGGACGCGCGCCGGGCTCAGGCGGTGCGGGCGTGCTCGCGCAGGTAGGCGATGTCGCGGGCCTGCCCCTCGGCCGGGGTCTCGACGATCACCGGCGCACCGGCCGCGCCGACGACGGCGGCCAGCACGTCCGGCTCGATCGTCCCGGAGTCGATGTTGGCGTGCCGGTCGCGGGCGGAGTCGAACTCGTCGCGCGAGTTGTTCAGGTGCACCAGGTCGATCCGGCCGGTGATCGCCTTCGCCCGTTCGACCACGTCGGCGAGCTCCTCGCCGCCGCAGAACGCGTGGCAGGTATCGAGGCAGAACCCGACCCCGAACTCGCCGATCGCGTCCCAGAGCCGGCCCAGCGCGTCGAACCGCCGCGCCATCGCGTTGTCCCCGCCCGCGGTGTTCTCCAGCAGGATCGGCACGTCGAATCCGCCCTCGCCGGCCTGGCGCTCGACGAACTTGCGCCAGTTGTCGATGCCGACCGCCGGGTCCTCGTCCTTGGTGACGTGCCCGCCGTGCACCACCAGCCCGATCGCGCCGACCTCCTTCGCCCCGGCCGCGTGCTGGGTCACGATCTTGCGCGAGGGGATCCGGATCCGGTTGTTCGGCGAGGCGACGTTGACGACGTAGGGCGCGTGCACCACGACCGCGACGTCGGAGGCGGCGAGCTCGGCCGCCTTCGGGTGCGGCGGCGGCTTCTTCCAGCCCTGCGGGTCGGACAGGAAGATCTGCACGACGTCGGCCCCCACCTCGGCGGCCTCGACCAGCGGGTCCTCGGCGTCGCGCACGTGCGCCCCGATCTGCATGCCGCCACGCTAGCGAGCACCCCCGACGACCGCGGCCCCGCCCGGCCCGGACGCTCGCCCGGACCGCGCTCCGCCGGGGTCGGCCCGCGGTGCCCGGGTGGGCGCGGTGCGAGGACGCGTACCCGCAGGTCGGGTGAGGTGTCGGCGCTGGTAACCTCGCACGGTCCCGCGACCCGGCACCTGGATGGCGCCGTTCTTGTCGGGGGGCACTGAGAACCTCCTGCCACGGCACACGGCCGTGGCCGTTTCGAGTCCATAGGAGGTGAGTGGTTCTCATGCGTCATTACGAGGTCATGGTCATTCTCGACGGAGGCCTGGACGAGCGCACCGTCCAGCCGTCGCTGGAGCAGTTCCTCTCCGTCGTCAAGAAGGACGGCGGCTCGATCGAGAAGGTCGAGGTCTGGGGCAAGCGCCGTCTCGCCTACGAGATCAACAAGCAGGCCGAGGCCATCTACGCGGTCGTCGAGATCACCGCGGAGCCCGCCACGGTCACCGAGCTCGACCGGCAGCTGGGGCTCAACGAGTCCGTGCTGCGCACCAAGGTGCTGCGCAAGGACGTCACCCGCACCCCGGCGCCCGCCGCCGTCTGAGGGGGTCATCATGGCCGGCGAAACTGTGATCACCGTGGTCGGCAACCTCACCGCCGACCCGGAGCTGCGTTTCACCCCGTCCGGCGCCGCGGTCGCGAACTTCACCGTCGCGTCCACCCCGCGCATGTTCGACCGCCAGACGAACGAGTGGAAGGACGGCGACGCGCTGTTCCTGCGCTGCAACGTCTGGCGCCAGGCTGCGGAGAACGTCGCCGAGACGCTGACCCGCGGTGCGCGGGTCGTCGTGCAGGGACGGCTGCGGCAGCGCTCCTTCGAGACCCGCGAGGGTGAGAAGCGCACCGTGGTCGAGATGGAGGTCGACGAGGTCGGCCCCTCCCTGCGCTACGCCACGGCCAAGGTCAACAAGGTCAGCCGCGGCGGTGGCAGCGGCGGCTTCGGCGGCGGCGGAGGCGGTGGCTACGACGGTGGCGGCAGCGGCGGCGGAGGCGGTGCCCAGCAGGGCGGCGGTTCCGGCGGCGGAGGCGGCTACGACGACCCCTGGGGCTCGGCCCCGCCGGCCGGCAGCGGCCCGGCGGCCGACGACGAGCCTCCCTTCTAGAAGACCATCCCTGTCGCCGACGACGGCGGCACCAGATCCATCAGGAGCACCTCACCATGGCCAAGGCCATCGTGCGCAAGCCGAAGAAGAAGGTCTGCGCGTTCTGCAAGGAAAAGGGCCAGGCGATCGACTACAAGGACACCGGCCTGCTGCGGAAGTTCATCTCCGACCGCGGCAAGATCCGTGCCCGTCGCGTGACCGGCAACTGCCGGCAGCACCAGCGTGACGTGGCCGTCGCGGTCAAGAACTCCCGCGAGGTCGCCCTCCTGCCCTACACCTCGACCGCCCGCTAGGAGGTAGTCCCATGAAGCTCATCCTGAACGCGGACGTGCCGAACCTGGGCGCCCCCGGCGACATCGTCGAGGTCAAGGCCGGCTACGGCCGCAACTACCTGCTCCCCCGCAACCTCGCGGTGGTCGCCACCCGTGGCGCGGAGAAGCAGGTCGAGCAGATCCGCCGGGCGCAGAAGACCCGGGAGATCCGCGACCTGGGTCACGCCCAGCAGGTCGACGGCCAGCTCAAGGAGCTGAACGTCACCGTGTCGGCCAAGGCCGGCGACAACGGTCGCCTGTTCGGCTCGATCACCCCGACCAACGTCGTGGACGCCGTCCGCTCCGCGGGCGGCCCGACCCTGGACAAGCGGTCGGTCGACGTGCCCGGTCAGATCAAGACGATCGGCAAGCACGCGGTGCAGGTCCGCCTGCACCCCGACGTCACCACCGACCTGCCGATCGCGGTCGTCGCGAGCTGATCACAGCGATACCGTTCGGCCGGCTGTGATCGGCTGAACACCCAGCGTCACCGAAGGGCGGCGTCCGAGCGGGAGCTCCGGGCGCCGCCCTTGTGCGTTGTCCGACACCGGGAGTGGCCGTCCCGGACCACGTCCGGGCGAGATCGTCGGCACGTCGTCGGTGCTCGCGACACGCCGTGTGGTGACGCCGGGTTCTGCCGACGGAGCTGTGGACGCGGCGGACGGTGAACGGCCGATCACGGGCTCCGACACGCTGAACCGGGGCCGTGAACCGACACGCCGTGCCATCTTGTCCACAGCTGTCCCCAGGGTGATGACCTGCGGAAACAACCGTCTTGTCGATGTTGCCCACAGACTGTCCACATACCGGTCCCCCGGCACTCCAGGCATCGGAGCGATCCGTGCACACCCCATCCCCAGGACCGTGCACACCACGCTTTGATCGCGGGTGTGGTGGCGACCTAACCTCGCCGGGTCGGCCCGCGCGGAGGCTTCCCGTCCGCTCGCGGGGCCGGCCGTCGATCGTCGTCGGGCTCCCGGCGTGCCGTCCGGGCATGTCGAACCGATGTTCGATACCATGAGTCCCGGGGGTGACGCTGCGTATGGCCTTGACGGATGACCGTCCGGCCGGACGGCCACGAGCGGTCCGCGACGGTGAACAGTCGCAGGGCGGCCGTGACGGCGCCGGGCAGGCGTTCGACCGCCAGCCGCCGCAGGACCTCACGGCGGAGCAGTCGGTGCTCGGCGGGATGCTGCTGAGCAAGGACGCGATCGCCGACGTCGTCGAGGTGCTGCGCCCGGAGGACTTCTACCGGCCCTCGCACCAGACCGTCTACGAGACGATCCTGGATCTCTACGGCCGTGGCGAGCCCGCGGACGCGGTGACCGTGTCGGCGGAGCTGCAGCGCCGCGGCGAGCTGGTGCGCCTGGGCGGAGCCCCGTACCTGCACACCCTGATCGCGACCGTGCCGACCGCGGCGAACGCGGCCTACTACGCCGAGATCGTCGGGGAGAAGGCGATCCTGCGGCGCCTGGTGGAGGCCGGCACCCGGATCGTGCAGCTGGGCTACCACGGCTCCGAGGGCGGCGAGGTCGAGGAGGTCGTCGACCGGGCGCAGGCCGCGATCTACGAGGTCACCGAGCGCACCACGAGCGAGGACTACGTCCCGCTCGAGGAGCTGCTGCAGCCCACGATGGACGAGATCGACGCGATCGCCTCCCGGGGCGGGGTGGCGCTGGGCGTGCCGACCGGCTTCGCCGACCTCGACGCCTGCACCAACGGTCTGCACGCCGGTCAGATGGTCGTGGTCGCGGCCCGTCCGGGTCTGGGCAAGTCGACCCTGGGGCTGGACTTCGCGCGGTCCTGCTCGGTCAAGCACGGGATGACCAGCGCGGTGTTCTCGCTGGAGATGAGCAAGTCCGAGATCGTGATGCGGCTGCTCTCGGCCGAGGCGCGGATCCGGCTGGCCGACATGCGGGCCGGGCGGATGAGCGACGACGACTGGACCCGGATGGCCCGGCGGATGTCGGAGATCTCCGAGGCGCCGATCTACATCGACGACTCGCCGAACCTGACCCTGATGGAGATCCGGGCCAAGGCGCGGCGGCTCAAGCAGCGCAACGACCTGAAGCTGATCATCCTGGACTACCTGCAGCTGATGACCTCGGGCCGCAAGGTCGAGTCACGCCAGCAGGAGGTCTCGGAGTTCTCCCGGCAGATCAAGCTCCTGGCCAAGGAGCTCGAGGTGCCGGTGGTGGCGATCAGCCAGCTCAACCGTGGTCCCGAGCAGCGCACCGACAAGCGCCCGATGCTCTCGGACCTGCGCGAGTCCGGCTCGATCGAGCAGGACGCGGACATGGTGATCCTGCTGCACCGCCCGGACGCGTTCGAGCGCGACGACCCACGGGCCGGCGAGGCGGACCTGATCCTGGCCAAGCACCGCAACGGGCCCACCAACACGATCACGGTGGCGCACCAGCTGCACTACAGCCGCTTCACCGACCTCGCGCACGGCTGAGCGGCCGGCCGGGATCCGGCCGGCCGGACGGAGCGGGTGGGTCAGGCGAACCCGGGACCGCGGCCCGGTGCGGACGTCGCCGCGACCCCGAGCATCAGGACGGTGAGCACCACACCGGTCACGACGACGGTGAGCGCTCCCGCGGCGGCGCCGGCCAGCAGCATGACCAGCCCCGCGGCGAGCAGCACGCAGGGCAGTGCCCCCGCCCCGTGCATCGAGCGGTGCACGTCACCGCCGACCCGGGCGGGGCGGGCACCTGCCAGGGACCGGAACCGCGCGGCGAACCGGGGGTCGTCGTCGCAGAGCTGCCGCTCGATCAGGTCGAGATCACGGCGTTCACGGTCACTGAGCACGTCTGGGACCCCTCGGATGGGCATCGGTCGCGTCGGGAGGCCGGTTGTCCAGGGGCGTCGTCGATCCGGGCCGAGCCTTCCCCCGATGCTACGTGACCGGATCGTGACCTCACGGCCGGGTCGACCTCACCGTCCGGAGGGGGACACCGCAGGGCTGCGCTGCTACCAGCTCGTCAGGCCCAGCGCGTCCGTGCGGCGGCGGGGATCGGTGCCCAGCAGGGCGCACAGATCGGTCCAGCTGCCCGCGGTGCGGTCCTTGTCGCTCATCGTGCCGACCGGCAGCGGCCAGCGGATCGCCAGGTCGGGGTCGTCGAACCGGACCGAGACGTCCTCGGACGGGTCGTGCGGGGCGTCGATCCGGTAGCAGGTGTCCACGGTCGGGGTCAGGGCCTGGAACCCGTGCAGGCAGCCCGCGGGGATGTAGAGGTGGCGCATGTCGGTGTCGTCGAGCAGGAACGAGGCGACCCGGCCGAACGTCGGGGAGCCGGGACGGGCGTCGACGACGATGTCGTGCATGGCGCCGTGCGCGCAGCGGACGAGCTTGGACTCGCCCGCGCCCAGACGGCCGTGCATGCCGCGGATGACGCCCTTCACCGACCGTGACTGGGAGTCCTGGACGAAGCGGCCGACGTCGACCCCGTTCGCCGCGGCGACCGCGGCGTCGAGGGTGGCGGTGTGGAAGTCGTCGTCGTCGGCGTGCGGAGCAGGCACGAACTGCACGACACCGTCGATGACCGTCCGGTGTACCTGCATGCCTGACCTCCGTGTTCCGTCCGGTGCACCGGACCTCTCGCACCGCGCCGTCCTGGCGACCGGCCGTCGACCGGCGGCGCCGGCAGTTTCGTGCATCGCTGACGACAACGAATGCGTCAGCCCTCGGTCACGTTCCGCGAGACGAATGGTCCGTGTGGGTGCACGCTGCGTGGTCGGTGCCGGAGGCTCCGGCCCGGGCCGGAGCCTCCGACCGTCTCGCCTACTATCGTGCCCAGGCGGTCGGGACCTCGCCAGCCGGCGGCCGGTCATCGACGTCCGACGATCCGGGATCGAGGTGGCCATGTCGCAGGACACGGCGATGCGCTGCCGGTCCTGTGGCGGCGTGGACGGCGAGGTGGTCCTCGACCTCGGCCGCCAGCCTTCCTGGGACCGGATGCCGTGGGTCGACGTCCCGCTGCCGGACCCGGAGTTCGAGCTGCAGATGTGGTTCTGCCGGCCCTGCGGGCTGGCCCAGCTGCGCTGCGACGCCGAGGGTGTCGAGGAGCTGCTCGCGGTCGAGCCGCGGGTGGTGGCCGAGCAGAGCGACCGCTCGATCGCCCGGCTGGCCGACGAGGGTCTGGTCGGGCCGGGCCGCACGGTCCTCGAGTACGGCAGCCCGCACGGCGAGTCCTGGATGTCGCGGCTGGCCGGGCGCGGGATGGCGGCGGTGCCGTCCGCGGCCGACCTCGTCGTCGACTTCTACGGTCTGCTGCACGAGGCCGACCAGGAGGCGGCGCTGAGCCGGCGGGTGGCCTCGCTGGCCCCGGGCGGCACGCTGGCGATGCAGATGCTGTCGCTGGGCACGGTGCTCACCGAACGGCAGTGGTACGACCTGCGGCACGGCCACTACGCATACTGGTCGTTGCCGGCGCTGGACGCGGCGCTGCGCCGGCACGGGTTGGGGGTGCACCGCGCCTGGTGGTACCCGATGTCGGGGGGCACCATCGTGCTCACGGCCCGGCGCGACCCGGAACCGGACGCGGCGACGGTGCGGTTGATCGAGGCCGAACGCGCGGCCGGGGTGACCGATCCGGGTGCCCTGCGTGCGCTCCAGCGTGCGGCGGGCGACGCGCACGGGTTGCGGGAGTGGCTGGTCGCCGAACGCGCCGCGGGCCGGACGGTGGCCGGGTACGGCGCGGCGTCGCGGGCGGTGCCGCTGATCTGTCACGCCGGTCTCGACGCCGGGCTGCTGAGCATGGTCGGGGACGCCGCGCCGACCAAGCAGGGCCGCCGGATGCCCGGCACCGACATCCCGGTCGTCTCCCCGGACGAGCTCGTCGCGGCGCGCCCGGACCGGGTCCTGCTGTTCCTCGCCGCGCTCGTCGACGAGGTGCGCGAGAGCGTCTCGGGGATCGAGGCCGCGGGAGGTCGGTGGGTGCTGCTCGACCCGGCTCCGCGCGTGCTGGAGCTCAGCCCCGCACCGTGATCTCCCGGCGGCCCGCGGCACGACCGGGGACACGCCCGTCGGTGCTCAGGCGACCGTGCGGTCCGGGCGTCGCGCGCGCCTCCGGGACGGGCGGCGGCGCCGCGGCGCCGGCCCCGCGGTGCCGGCGCGGGCCCGCTCCGCGGTGCGGGTGGTGGTGCGGACCAACCCGCCGAACACCAGGCCGTGGACCGGTGCCACCGACCACCAGTACAGGTAGCCGGGCAGGCCGTGCGGGATGAACACGGCGCGCTGGTGGTAGGTCGACCCGCCCGGGCGGGGGTCGACCGACATCTCCAGCCAGGCCCTGCCGGGAACCTTCATCTCCGCCCGCAGCCGCAGCAGCCGTTCGTGGTCGCCGGGAGCGCCGTGGGCGTCCTCGGTGATCGCCTCCACCCGCCACCAGTCCAGCGCGTCGCCGGTGTGCAGGTCGTCGGGGTCCCGCCGGCCGCGGCTCAGCCCGGGACCCGCGGCGAGACGGTCCACCCACCCGCGCACCGACCAGGCCAGCGGGAACGAGTACCAGCCGCGCTCGCCGCCGATCCCTGTGATCACCGTCCACAGCTGCTCCGGCTCCGCGGTGGTGTCCTGCCGGCGTTCGTCGAGGTAGATGCTCCCGCCGGTCCACTGCGGGTCGCTCGGCAGCGGGTCCGACGGCACGTCCGCCGAGGTCGCGCCGGACCAGCGCGTCTCCACCTCGCCCGAGGTGATCCTGGACAGGGCGAGCGCGACCGCGCGGTCGTAGCCGATCCGGCCCTCCGGCGGGTCCGGGACCAGCGACAGGATGTCCTGTTCGGAGCAGACCACCTCGTGCACCAGCGACTCGATCAGCGGCGTCGCGATCGACTTCGGCACCGGCGTGACGACGTTGACCCAGTGCGCGGACAGCCGCGGCGTCAGCAGCGGCACCGGAAGCACCCGCCGCCGCGGCAGCTGCGCCACGCTCGCGAAGCGCTGCATCATCTCCAGGTAGGTGAGCACGTCCGGGCCGCCGATGTCGAACGTGCGGTTGATCTCGCCGGGCAGCGCGGCGACGTCGATCAGGTAGCGCAGGACGTCGCGCACGGCGATCGGCTGCACCCGGTTGTGCACCCAGCTCGGCGTGACCATCACCGGCAGCCGCTCGGTGAGATGGCGCAGCATCTCGAAGCTCGCCGACCCGGACCCGAGGACCACCGCGGCCTGCAGCACGATCGTCGGCACGCCGCTGCGCAGCAGGGTCTCCCCCACCTCGACCCGCGACGCGAGGTGCGCGGACAGGTCCGCCGGGTCGGCGTCGGGGTGCAGCCCGCCCAGGTAGACGATCCGTGTCACCCCCGCCTCCCGGGCGGCCTCGGCCAGGATCAGTGCGGCCCGGCGGTCGGTGGCGGCGAACCCGGACTCCGACAGCGAGTGCACCAGGAAGTAGACGACGTCGACGCCCTCGCACGCCCGCCGCACGCTGTCGGCGTCGAGCAGATCGCCCTGCACGATCTCGGCGTGCGCGGCCCACGGCACGTCGCGCAGCTTGTCCGGGTTGCGCACGAGGCAGCGGACCCGGACGTCGGAGTCGTCCGGTGCGCCGGACGCGGCCGGCCGTCCCGGTTCCCGGCCGAGCAGCCGCGGGGCCAGTCGTCCGCCGATGTATCCGGTCGCGCCCGTGATCAGGTATCGCACGCGGCCGATTCTGCCCCGGGGCCGGGCCCCTCGCCCGCCGTCTGCGGGACGGTCGCCGCGACCTCCGGCGGGTGACCCTGGGCCGGATCGAGCGCGTCGACCTCGGACGCGTCCGGCTCGTGGTCGGCCGACAGCGACCGCACCGCCGCGGTCAGCACGGCCAGCAGCGGCACCGCCAGCAGCGCTCCGGCGATCCCGGCCACCACCACGCCCGCGGCGACGGCGAGCGTCACCGCCAGCGGGTGCAGCGCGACCGCGCGGCCCAGCAGCAGGGGCTGCAGCACGTGCCCCTCGAGCTGCTGGACCCCGACCACCAGCGCCGCCACGATCAACGCCGGGACGACGCCGTTGGCCACCAGCGCGATCAGCACCGCGATGAACCCGGTGACCACGGCGCCCACGGTCGGCACGAACGCGCCCAGGAACACCAGCGCCGCGAGCGGGAACGCCAGCGGCACCCCGATGATCCAGAGCCCGACCCCGATCCCGGTCGCGTCCACGACGGCGACCAGCACCGTGGCGCGGGTGTAGCCCACGAGCGAGGCGAACGCCCGCCGTCCGGCCACGTCGACCCGGGGCCGGCGCCCGACCGGCACGGCCTTCTGCACGAAGCCCCAGATCCGCCGCCCGTCGTAGAGCAGGAAGATCAGGCTGAACAGGGCCAGCGCGAACCCGGCGAGGACCTCGGTGACCGTGGCCGCGGTGCTCAACGCGCCGGAGGTGAACGCCTGCTGGTTGGCCTGCAGCGTCCGGCCGAGCTGGGCGGGCAGGCTCTGCAGGCTCTCCAGCCGCAGGTCGAACGGCGAGTCCGCGAGCAGCCGCTGGATCGACTCGATGCCGGCGCCCAGCTGGCTGGCCAGCCCGGCGAACCCGCTGACCAGGGTGTTCACCACGAACGTCAGCAGCGCTCCGAGCAGCGCCAGCCCGCCGACCAGCACGAGCACGGTGGCCGGGCCACGCGGGACGCGGTGCGCGGTCAGCCAGTGCACGAGCGGTGCGAGCAGTGCCGCGAGCAGCACCGCGATCGCGACCGGGATGACCACCACCCGCAGCTGGATCACCAGGAACACCAGTACCGCGAGACCGACCGCCAGCACCAGCAGCCGCGCGCAGGTCTCCGAGGCGACCCGCAGCGCGGGCGGGACCGACGGGGGCCGTGCCGGCCGGGCGGCGACCGACGGGCTGCGGGGGCCGGTGTCCCGGCCGGGTCCGTCGTCGGGGCCGGTGTCCTCGCGCATGGGCGAACGGTAGTCCGCTCCCGGCCCCCGCAGCGCCGATCGCGGCCGTGACGCGGACGGCCGATCCTCCGCCCGGCACGGAGCAGTATCGCGCCTCGATACTCACCGACCGTCGAATGACACCCGTGTGACTGACCCTCGGATGCCGATCAGGGCACCCGTTCGAGGTGCTGTACGGATCTGGATCGTGACATCGGTCGGATATCTCCACGTACCGGGCCCGCCGCGGCTCCCGGACGGCCCGCCGCGGCGTGCCCGCGACCCGGGCCGGCCGGACGGTGGTGACGCACTGCTCCATTCGGTGTCACTCTGAGTACCGTCAGCGAGACTCCCGGGGGTGCCCCGACGCGACTCGCCACTCGTACGAGCGGACCTCGCGGAATCGCTGTAACGGTCGACCGGGGGCCGTTTCCACCGCCGAGTGTCACCCGTTGTCGGGGTGAGTGGGCGCCACGGTGGCACGCCGGACAGGACGTACGGGCGATCCGACCGAGGCGCGCGTCCGGAGCCGGAGAACGGGATGCAGGAGGTACGGCGGGTGTACGAAGAAGAGGGCCAGGGTCTGTACGCGGCGGTCAGCCGGCGGCGCGCCGCGCTCGCCGGTCCCGGGGCCGGGTCCTGGCCCTTCCCCGGCAAGCACGAGATCCATGAGGAGATCGCGGAGGAGACCCCCATTTTCCACTCGCTGACCGTGGGCGGCTGGCGCAGCCGGCAGAAGTCCGGAGCCGGACGGGCCGGTCGCGCGGTGCGGTCGGTGCACCGGCCGAACGTGAGCCGGACGGCCGCTGACCTGGCCGCCTTCCACTCCGACCCGCTGCAGGCCCCCGTCCCGGCCCAGGCCAGCACCCGCCGCCGGCGCGACGCGGAGCGGGCGGCGGACCGGCGGGCGATCGCGGAGCTGCTCGGCGGTGCGGGGCGGCACCGCCTCTCGACCCCGGCCTGATCGGTCGGGGGGACGCGGGACGGCGGCGGGGCCGCCGGACCGCACGGGGAACGGGACACGCCGCCGCAGGTCGGATGTCCCGCCGAGATCGTCTCGCGGGCGCTTCGGCCCGCGGGATGGGTGACGGCCGGCTGGGGAGCAGGGCCGTCAGCACGCAAGGCGAGGGCCGGTGCCCGGACGGAAGAGGAGCCGTCCCGGGCACCGGCCTTCGCGTGTCGTACCCGGAACGCTCGGGGGGCGCGCCGGGTGCCCGGGAGCGGGGTCGAACCGTGGGGAGCGCGGTTCGGTACAGAGCCCCCGGGGCGGCCGCGGTCGTTCGACCCGGCCGTGCGGCAGCGACAAGATCGCCACGGACGGTGACCGTATCGGTGGAGCCGCTCGGCCACAAGAGTCGTGGCCGACGGAGTTCGACACCCCCGGCACGAGTCCGGTCGAAGATCGTCGCCGGCCCGGCCGCGGTGCGGGCCGCATGCGCGGGCGCGGAGTCCTAAGCTCCGTCGGGTGAGTACGAACGCGACGGACGGTCCCCGCCGGACCGATCGTCCGCTGGACGAGGCCGGTGTCGTCACCGCCGTGCGGCGGGCCGGCGAGCGCGGCGCGACCGTCCGGCCGACCGGCGCCTCGGCCCGCACCCCGGGTGCGCTCGTCCGGACCCGGGACCTGCTCCTGGACTGCTCCGCGCTGACCGGCGTGGTGGCCGTCTCGCAGGACCGGGTGCTGGTCCGCGCCGGGGAACGGCTGGCCTCGCTGTTCGCCGAGCTGGCCGAGTCCGGCCGCAGCCTGGCCGTGGTCCCGGACGCGCCCGGCGCGACGGTCGGCGGCGCGGTCGGGATGGGCGTCTACGGCGGCGCACCGCGGGAGGGGTCGCTGTCCGCGCAGGTCCTGGCCGCCCGCCTGGTCGACGGCCGGGGAACGGTGCGCCGGATCTCCGGCGCCGAGCTGGACGCCGTGCGGTGCGGGCTGGGCGCGCTGGGCGTGCTCACCGCGGTGGAGCTGCGCACCGTGGAGCCGGCGCGGTTGCAGGTGCACGAGCGGGCAGGGCGCCTGGACGAGGTGCTGGGCGAGGACCTGCTGCGTGCGCACGCCTGGACCGAGCTCGACGTCGCGGTCCCCTCCGGGCAGGTGATCGCCCGCTGGGCGGACCCGGTGGATCCCGACCGGGCCCCGGCCCCGTCGCGGTCGGAGTCCACGGTGACGACCCGGGCCGCGGTGCGCGCCGAGGCGTGGGGACGCGCGGTGTCCCGGCTGGCGTCGAACCCGCCGTGGGCGTCCTGGCCGCCGCCGGCGCGCTGGACGCCCGGCACCGAGGGGCGGCCCCACGAGGTGCTGCCCGACCCGCAGCCGTGGGACCCCGACACGGCGGAGTGGGCGATCCCCGCCGAGGCGCTGGGCAGCGCGCTGCGCGAGCTCGGCGCGGCGGCCACCGCCCGCGGGCTGGAGCTGCCGCGCCCGGTCCGGGTCCGGCTCGGCGCCGCGGAGACGGGCCTGCTGCATCCGGCGACCGGGCGGGACACCGCGTGGCTGAGGATCCGCACCCGGGCCTCCCAGGAGCCGCTGCGTCGCCTGGCCGGTGCGGTGCTCGAGGACGCCTCCGGGCGCCCGTCCTGGACCTCACGGCACGAGTGGGGCCCCGACGAGCTCGCGGTCGCCTACCCGCGGTGGTCGGAGTTCCAGCGGGTGCGCGACGACTACGACCCGGACCGCCGCTTCACCGACCCCAACCTCGAGCGCGTCCTCGGCCCGTGAGTCAGGACAGGGCGGCGCGCAGGCGGGCGGAGACGGAGCGGACGGCGGAGGCGGCCTGGCGCCGGTCCGCGCGGGTCGGCTCGCCGTCGGCGACCACCTGCTCCCCGGACACCCACACGTCACGGACCAGGCGGGCCCCGCCGGCCCAGACCAGGTTCGAGACCAGCTGCGCGTCGTCGTCCGGGGCGACGAATGCGAGGTCGTCGGTGTCCACGTGCACCACGTCCGCCCAGCGCCCGGCCTCGAGCACCCCCAGGTCGTCGCGCCCGATCGCGTCCGCGGCGTCCGCGGTCGCCATCAACAGCACGTCGGCGGCGGTGAGCGCGGCCGCGTCCCCGGCGCCGACCCGGGCGAGCAGCCCGGCCAGCCGGGCCTGCTGCCACATGTCCATGTCGTCGCAGGACGCCGGCCCGTCGGTGCCCAGACCGACCCGGACCCCGGCACGACGCAGGTCCAGCAGCCGCGCGGTGCCGGCGGCGAGCTTGGCGTTCGAGCCCGGGCAGTGCGCGACGGCGACCCCGTGCCGGGTGAAGGTGTCCACGTCGGCGTCGGACAGGTGCACCGAGTGCGCGGCCAGCACCCGGCCGCCGAGGGTCCCGGTCTGTTCCAGCAGCGCCGGGACGGAGCCGTGCGCGGCGCGCAGGTCGGCGTCCTCGCCGAGCGACTCGGCGACGTGGGTGTGCACCAGCGCGCCACGGGCGCGGGCGTGCTCGCCGACCGAGGTCAGGGCCTCGGCGGGCAGCGTGTAGGCCGAGTGCGGGCCGTAGCCGTACTCGATCCGCCCGTCGGAGTCCGGGACGAGCCCGTGGGCGTCGATCCGGGCCGAGACGTCGTCGCGCATCTGCTCCCAGGTGCCCAGCCGGTCCCAGCCGGGCGCGGCGATGATCCCGGGGGTGAGCACGGCGCGCGAGCCCGCGGTGCGCACGGCGTCGGCGATCGCGTCGGTGAAGAAGTACATCTCGACGCTGGTGGTGGTGCCGGTGCGCAGCAGCTCCAGGCAGCCGGCCAGCATCCCGGCGTGCGCGTCGTCGGCGGTCAGCAACGCCTCGGCCGGCCACATCACCCCGGTCAGCCACGGCATCAGCGGCAGGTCGCCGCCCATCCCGCGCAGCACCGACATCGGGGTGTGGCAGTGCGTGTCGACCATCCCCGGCATCAGCAGCCCGGGCATCGGGCGCACCGTCGCGTCGGTGGCCGGAGCGTCGAGGGCCCGGCCGAACCAGGCGATCCGGCCGGTCGCGTCGACGTCGAGCACCGCGTCCCGCACGACCGGGAACCCCGGCCCGCAGCTCAGCGCGGCCGGGGCGGTCAGGCGTTGGACCGTGGGCGCCACCGGGGCGCTCACCGGCGGTCCAGCAGCGACCGCAGCGAGCGGAACGGCGGCAGCCAGGCACCCTCGTCGGGCAGGGCGTCCAGGGTGACCCGCGGCAACGGCTCGCGGAACACGCCGTCGATGTCCTCGAGGTCGAGGAACGAGATCACGTCGGAGACCTGCGCGAACCCGGCGTACTCCCGGAAACCGATCACCGAGACGTCGGTTCCGGCCTGGTTCAGCTTCTCCAGCGGCTCCCGGAACGCGCGCCCGTCACCGGATGCCACGACCAGGTGCCGCAGCCGGCCCTCGTCCGCGCGCAGCTGGATGTGGGCCAGCATGTCGTCGTCGACGTCGGAGTCGTCGTGGGTCTTGGGCTTGGCGAACACGGCGAAGCCGACGTTGCGCAGCGCCTCCACCCACGGCCGGACGGTCTCGACGCTGCCCGGTGCGACGTTGGTGAACACGCAGGCCTCGGCCTCGGCGGCCGGGCCGGCCAGGTCGAGCAGCCAGCGCCCGACCGCGTCGAAACGCGGGCGGTAGGCCGAGGTCGGGCGGGCGCCGAGCAGCGATCCCAGGCTCATGTCCATGTTGGGGGCGTCCCAGACCAGCAGGACCCGCGGCGGCGGACCCGGCTCGGCGTCGGGGGCAGAACCACCCGGGTGGGCGTCCGCGCTGGTGATGGGTCCCCCGCTTGTCATGCCCCGACCATATCGCCGTGCATCCCGTCCCCGCCCCGACGGTCGACGTCGGCCAGACTGTCCGTCATGAGCACGACGGACGCGCAGCAGGTGGCCCGGGAGTCCTCGGCGGCGATGGTGGCCGCGGACTCCGCGGCGCGCTCGACCGGGATCCGGATCGTCGAGATCGGTCCCGGGCACGCGACGGCGGCGCTGACCGTGGGCGAACGGCACGTCAACGGGCACGGCGTCTGTCACGGCGGGGTGCTGTTCCTGCTGGCCGACACGGCCATGGCGCACGCGTGCAACAGCTACGGCACCTCGACGGTGGCCTCCGGGGCCGACATCGCGTTCCTGCGCCCGGCCTCGCTCGGCGACGAGCTGACCGCCACCGCCGCCGAGCGCGCCCTGGCCGGTCGCTCCGGGCTCTACGACGTCACCGTGCGCACCGGTGACGGGACGGCCGTCGCGGAGTTCCGGGGCCGCACCCGCCAGGTACCGGGTCTCGCCGCACCGCCCCGCGTTCCCTGAGCGCTCAGAGGCCGTGCGGGGCCAGGAAGGCCGGTCGCAGGTCCGGGTCCGGCTCGTCGTAGTAGCGGTGGAACACCGGGGTCAGGCCGCCCGAGATCGGCGGCACGATCCAGCTCCAGTCGGCCGGGCACCCGCGGCCCGCCTCGGCCTCGCGTGCCACGTGGGTCAGGAACCGCTCGGACTCCGAGTGGTGGTCGGCCATCGTCACGCCGGCCTCGTCGTAGGAGTGCGTGACGGCCCGGACCAGCTCGATCGCGGCGCGGTCGCGCCACATCGTGCGCACCGAGCCGGTGTCGAGCCCCATCCGCCCGGCGATCTCCGGGAGCAGGTCGTAGCGGTCGCGGTCGGCCAGGTTGCGGGCGCCGATCTCGGTGTCGAGGTACCAGCCGTTGAACGGGGCGGCCGGGTAGACCACCCCGCCGATCTCCAGCGGCATGTTGCTGATCGCGGGCACCGCGTGCCAGCGCAGGCCCAGGCCGGCGAACCAGTCCAGCTCGGGGTGGCTCAGCGCGACCTCCTCCACGGCGTCCGGCGGGACGTCGAACAGCCGCGCCCGGCCGTCCCCGCCGGTGATCAGCAGTGGCAGCACGTCGAACCGCCCGCGCGGCTCCGGCCGGGGCCAGCCGAGGGACACGACGTGGTCGGTGAACCGGAGCTGTGCCGGGTCGCCGGTGACGGTGCCGTCCCCGGCGCGGTGACCGGCGTAGCGGATCAGCTGGTCGTTGCGGATCCGCGGGCCGGGCCGGCCGGGCCCGTCCGGGGCGAACACGGTGATCGTCGAGCGGATCCTCCCGGTCCGGGTGGCGGCCCGCAGGTGCCCGACGCTCTCCTGCGCCACGTCGGCCGGATGGTGCAGATGACGCAGGTCACGGACCTGCAGCGACTGCCAGTACAACCGGCCGATGCAGCGCGCGGAGTTCCGCCACGCCACCCGCGCGCCGAAGACGAGCTCGTGGGCGGTGTGGCTGTAGACCCCGGTGCGCTCGATCTCGGTGCGCACCTGGCGCAGCCGCGCCGGGAACGGGATCGGTGGGTTCGTCTCGGCGTAGACCTGGTGCAGGAACTCCTCGGCGCGGGCCGGGTCGACCGCGCCGGGCGGGGGCGTCCGACCACCGGGCGGCGGGTCCACCGGGCCGTGCGCG
>CBIHNM010000038.1:0-21241 GCA_966211265.1 uncultured Pseudonocardia sp. | reverse complement strand
GGGGCGCCGGCGCCCGCCGTCCCGGCGCCCGGACCGGTGGTGGGCACCGGGGTGCCGCGGTCGGCCTGCGCCGGGATCTCGACCCCGGCGTCCGGGCCGTCGGCCGCGGACGGCTCCCGGTCCGCCTCGCCGTCCGGGGCCGGTGGCGGTTCGAGCGACCCGGAGGTCCCGGACAGTGGCAGCGTGACCCGGAACCGGGCCCCGCCGAGCGTCCCGGCCGCGCCCACCGTCACCGTCCCGCCGTGCGCCGCGACGAGCTCGGCCACGATCGCGAGCCCGAGACCGGATCCGCCGTCCCCGCGTGCCCGCGCCTCGTCGAGCCGCACGAAGCGCTCGAACACGCGGGTCCGGTCGGTCTCGGGGACGCCGGGGCCGTCGTCGTCGACGTCGATCACGGCCAGGTCGCCGTCGGGGGCCACCGAGACCGAGACCGACCTCTCGGCGTGCCGGATGGCGTTGTCGACGAGGTTGCGCAGCACCCGGACCAGCTGGCCGCGGTCGCCGACGACCCGCACCGGCTCGGTCGACACGGTCACCGAGACCCGGTCGTCGGTGCTCGGGCGGACCCGCTCGCCCTCGACGAGGTCGTCGAGGTCGACCTCCTCGCGGCGCGGCGCGACCCCCCGCTCGTCGGCGCGGGCCAGGAACAGCAGGCCCTCGACGAGCTTGGTCAGCCGGCCGGTCTCCCCGCGCAGGGTCTGCACCGTCGCCAGGTCCGCGGAGTCCTGGTCCATCCCGTTGCCGAGCAGTTCCAGACCGGTGGAGACGGTGGCCAGCGGGCTGCGCAGCTCGTGGCTGGCGTCGGCGACGAAGCGCCGCTGGGTGTGCTGCGAGTCCTGCAGGCGGGAGAGCATCTGGTTCATCGTGCGGGCGAGCCGGCCGATCTCGTCCTCGGTGTGCGGCTCGGGAACGCGGCGGTCGAGGTCCCGGTCGGTCAGGCCGGCCACGCGCCGCCGGATGGCCTCGACCGGTCGCAGTGCCCGGCCGGCGAACAGGTAGGTGAAGAACCCGGTGATCAGCACCAGGATCGGGACCCCGATCGAGACCATCACCGAGACCGTGTCGACGGCCTGGTGGACCGGCTTGAGCGGCTGCGCGGCCAGCACGGTGATCGGGCGCCCGGTCGCCCGGTAGCCCTTCCCGACGATCGTCACCTCCTCGGTGCTGCCGTCGGCGAGGGTGATCTCGGTGCTCGGCACGACCCGCGTCTCGCGCGGCGCGAGCAGCCAGTCGACCATCCGGGGCCGGCTGTCCAGGGTGTCCGCGGACCCGATCACCTGGACGTCGGTCTGCGGGCCGTTCGAGCCGACCCGGTCGTCCGGGTCGCCCGAGCTGTCGGCGTAGTCGGTGATCACCTGCACGATGTCGGCGCGCTTGCCGGTCGCGTCGATCGCGTTCTGCTTGGCGTCGCCGGTGCCGGTGAAGTTCGCCGCGATCCGCTGCCCGAGCACCTCGGCCTGGTTCTCGGCGGCGGACTCGGTCGACTGGCGCAGCTGGTGGTCGAGCAGGAACACCAGCGAGACCCCGGCCACCACCAGCACGACGGCCACCGCGGCCGCCGCGGCGAGCGCGGACACCACCCGCACGCCCATCCGGGCGCGCAGCCAGTGCAGTGCACGGTTCACGCCGTCGAGGATATCCGCCGGCGGCTGAGCACGGGCTGAGGAGCCCGCGGGAGAGTTAGTGAACGTTAACCACGGGCGCTAGGCTGGTCCGATGACCACCGTGCCGGACGGACCGCCGGTGCCGTCCCGGCGGGAGCAGATCCTGGCCGTGGCCGCCCGGCTGTTCGCTCGGCACGGCTTCCACGGCGTGAGCATCGCCGACCTCGGCGCCGCCGTCGGCGTCAGCGGTCCGGCGCTCTACCGGCACTTCCCGGGCAAGGAGGCCCTGCTGGCGGAGATGCTGGTCGGGATCAGCGAGCGCCTGCTGGCCGGCGGGCGCGCCCGCAGCGGCGAGGGCGATCCCCGCTCCGAGCTCGCCGCCCTGGTCGACTTCCACGTCGAGTTCGCCACCCGGGAGCCGGAGCTGATCGTCGTGCAGGACCGGGACCTGGCCAACCTCCCCGACGAGGCCCGCCGCCGGGTGCGCCACCTGCAGCGGACCTATGTCGAGATCTGGGTGGACACCCTGCGCCGGGTCCGTCCGGAGCTGTCCCCGACCGCGGCCCGGGTGGCCGCGCACGGGGTGTTCGGGTTGTTGAACTCGACCCCGTACTCCACCGAGCGGAGCGACAGCGGAGCGAGCATGAACACCGAGCGGAGCGACAGCGGAGCGAGCATCGGCACCGAGCGGAGCGACAGCGGAGCGAGCGTCGGTGCCGGGTCAGCCCCGGTCGGGGACCCCGACCCGCGCGTCGCGGTGGACCTCCTGCGCCGGATGGCCCTGGCCGCGCTCGACGCCGCCTGAACCCGCGTCGTCGGGGCGGAGGCCGCGTCGCGACCCGAGCAGCAGCCGCAGCCCGTTGAGGCAGACGAGCACGGTCGAGAGCTCGTGCCCGGCCACCCCGACGGCCAGCGGCAGGGTCCCGAACAGGTCCCAGCCGACCAGGACCACGATCACCGCGGCGGCGAAGGCCAGGTTCGCCCGGGCCACCCGGCGGGCCCGCCGCGCCAGCTCCACGAGCGGTGCCAGCGACCCGAGCGGGTCGCGCATCAGCACCCCGTCCGCGGCCTCGATGCTCAGCGCGCCGGCACCGGTGCCGCTCCCGCCGAGGCTCTGCTCGGCTCCGACGACGAGGCCGACGTCGGCCCCGGCCAGGAGCGGCGCGTCGTTGATGCCGTCGCCGACGGCCAGCACCCGGCGGCCCTCGTCCTGCCGCGCGCGGACGTGGGCCACCTTGTCCGCGGGCAGCAGGCCCGAGTGCACCCGGTCCAGGCCCAGCCGGTCGCCGATCACCCGGGACGGTTCGGCGGCGTCGCCGGTGAGCACCTCCGGCGCGCCCCCCACGACCCGGCGCAGCGCGGCGAGCGCCTCCCCGGCGGCGTCGCGGGGCTCGTCGGCCAGCCCGATCACCCCCTCCACCAGGCCGTCGACGCGCACCAGGACCGCGGTCCGTCCCTCGCGGTGCTGGGCGGCCGCGACCGGCGACAGGTCCGGGCCCGGTTCCGGGCGGCCGACGGTCACGGTCACCGGCCCGTCGCCGCACCACACGCGGGCCCGGACGCCCTCCCCGGGCAGCGCGGTGAAGTCGTCGGCCGGCGGGATCGCCAGTCCCCGGGCCTCGGCGTGGGACCGCACCGCCCGTCCGAGAACGTGTTCGGATCCCGACTCGGCCGCGGCGGCGAGCGCCAGCACCTCGTCGGCGTCCCGGGCCCCGCAGGCCACCACGTCGGCGACCCGCGGCCGTCCGACGGTGAGGGTGCCGGTCTTGTCCAGCACCACCGTGTCGACCTCGGCCAGGGCCTCCAGGACCGTCGCGTCCTTGACCAGCGTCCCGCGCCGCCCGGCGACCGCGATCGCGGCCAGCAGCGGCGGCATCGTGGCCAGCACGATCGCACACGGCGAGGCGACGATCATGAACGTCATCGCGCGCAGCAACGTCTCCCGGAAGTCCGCCCCGAACAGCAGCGGCACGCTCAGCAGGGCCAGCGCGGCCACCACGACGACCACCGAGTAGCGCTGCTCGACCCGCTCGATGAACAGCTGCCGGTGCGACTTGGTCTCGCTGGCCCGGGCGACCTGCACCGCGATGCCGGCGACCACCGAGTCGGCCGTGTCCCGGCCGACCCGCACGCGCAGCACGCCGGTGCCGTTGACGGTGCCGGCCAGCACGTCGTCGCCGGGCCCGCACCGGACCGGCACCGGCTCGCCGGTGAGGTTCGCCGTGTCGACCTCGCTGCGCCCCTCGGTCACCCGTCCGTCGCCGGGGATCCGCTCGCCGGGCCGGACCCGCACCTCGTCGCCGACGACGAGGCCGGCGGCCGGCACCTCCCGCTCGGTCTCCGCGCCGTCCGGGCCGGCGCCGAGCAGGGTGGCGGTCTCCGGAGCCAGGTCGAGCAGCGCGTCGATGCTGGAGCGGGTCCGGGCCGTCATCACCGCCTCCAGCGCGCCGGAACCGGCGAAGATGACGATGAGCAGCCCACCGTCGAACCACTGCCCGATCGACGCGGCGGCGACCGCGGCGACCACCATCAGCAGGTCGACGTCCAGGGTCCGTTCGCGCAGCGCGCGCAGCCCCTCGAGCAGCGGCTCCCAGCCGCCGGCGACATAACAGGCCAGGTAGGCCACCGCGACCAGGGGCGTCGGGGCACCGAGCAGGTCGGCCGTGACGGCCAGCAGGAACGCGGCCAGCGACGCCGCCGCCCACCTGACCTCGCCGAGATTCAGAGCGTTGCGCACGGACAGCACACTACCTGCGTATGCACGAAGGTACGCAACCAGTGGAACTTATCCGCTCATCGGTGCAGTCACGCAGGTGTGCAGGCGCGGTAGGATGGCGGGGTGCACGAGGCGATCCCCGGCTTCGAGATGCCGGACGAGGACGCGGTCCGCCGCGCCGCGGACTCCCTGCGCATGCTCGCGGACCCGACCCGGATCAAGATCCTCTGGGCGCTGCTGCAGGGCGAGTCGTCGGTGGCCTGCCTGGCCGAGCTGGTGGGTGCCGCCCCGACCGCGGTGAGCCAGCACCTGGCCAAGCTGCGCCTGGCCGGGCTGGTGGAGAACCGCCGCGAGGGCACGTTCGTCTACTACACCGTCGAGGACCCGAACGTGCGCGCGCTGCTCGCGCAGGCCCTCGGGCGCGACCGCGCCGCCACCGCCTGACCCACCCGTGGGTGGCGACGGTCGCCACACCGACCACCACTCACGAGGGCGGGCCGAGCCGGCGGACGGTCGGCGCGACGCCGGTGCTGCCGCGGTTCACCCCGGTCAGGCCGCGGTCGCCGGGACGCCCGCCGTAGGCCTGGTGCATCCGCGGCCCGGCCGCGCGCAGGCCGCCGTCGACGGTGACGTCCTCACCGGTGACGAAGCGCGCGGCGTCGGAGACCAGGAACGCGATCACCTCCGCGACGTCGTCCGGGCGGCCCAGCTCCGGCCACGGCTGGACGCCCTCGAGCGCCGCGGCGGTGCGCGCCTCGTCGTCGACGGCCAGCGGGGTGACGATCAGGCCCGGGCACACCGAGTTCACCCGGATCCGGTCGCCCGCCAGCTCCTCGGCGGCGACGCGGGTCAGGTTCAGCACCGCTGCCTTCGCCGCCGAGTAGGCCTGCGGCCCGGCGCCGCCGCCGAACGCCGCGACCGACGCGGTGTTCACGATCGCCCCGCCGTGCCCGGCCGCCCTCATCGCCCGGGCACCGTGCTTGATCCCCAGGAACACGCTGCGCACGAGGACGGCGAACGTCTCGTCCCAGTCGGCGACCTCGATCTCGGTGATCGCGCCGAACGCCCCGCCGACACCGGCGTTGTTCACCACCGCGTCGATCCGCCCGTACCGCTCCCGGCACGACCCGACGGCGCCCGCGACCGCGTCCTCGTCGCTCACGTCGGCCCGCACGAACGACGCGCCCAGCTCCGCGGCGGCCGCCGCGGCGCTCGCCGGGTTCAGGTCCGCGAGCAGCACCTGCCAGCCACGCCGTCGGAGCAGCGCGACGGTCGCCCGCCCGATCCCGCTCGCACCACCGGTGACCAGGGCCGCCGGCGACCCCTCCCGCTCGTCCACGTCGACCCTCCCCGGCCCGGTGACACGATCACCGGGGCGTGCCCGAACGTAGGCGCCCGAGGCAGGCCCGGTCCAGCGCCGGTCACTCGTCGCCGGGCCGCCCGTTCGAGGCCGCCGGACCCGACGGGCCCGACAGGTCGGTGAACACGTTCGCCCCGGCGGCGCGACCACCGTCGACCGACACCGGGCATGCCCCTCGACGACCCCGACCGCCGCCGGCCGCCCTCAGCTCCCGCCAAGCTCCTCCACCGCGCGTCGCGCCCCGATCGGGTCCGACGCGGCACACGCGGCCCGGGCCCGGGCCCGGCACTGCTCCAGGGTCAGCCCGGCCAGTCCCGCGCCGACCGCGGCCAGCGCGCCGGAGCCCATGGACAGGCTCACCGCGCCCAGCCCGACGAGCACCGGGGCCAGCGCCGGGTCCGCCGCCGCCTCGCCGCAGACCCCGACCGGGGTGCCGGTGCGCGCGGAGGCCTCGCCGAGCATCCCGACCAGGCGCAGCAGTGCCGGCTGCCACGGGTCGTTGAGCGCGGCCACCGCCCCGGCCTGCCGGTCCGCGGCGAACAGGTACTGGGCCAGGTCGTTCGTGCCGACCGAGGCGAAGTCGACGCAGGCCAGGATCTCGTCCGCGGTCAGGACCGCCGCCGGGACCTCGATCATGACCCCGGCCCGGGAGATGCCGTGCGCGCGGCAGCGCGCCACGAACCAGGCCGCCTCGGCCGCGGTCGCGACCATCGGGGCCATCACCTTGAGCTCGACGCCGGTCTCGTCCGCCGCGGCGGCCAGTGCGCCGAGCTGGCGGTCCAGCACGCCGTCGCCGTTGCCGGGCACGCGCGCGATCCGCAGGCCGCGCACGCCCAGCGCCGGGTTCGGCTCGCCGGCCAGCGACAGGAACGGCAGCGGCTTGTCCGCACCCGCGTCCAGCGTGCGGGCGGTGACCGGCTTGCCCTCGAACGCCGAGAGCACCTCGCGGTAGACCTCGCGCTGGCGGGCCTCGGTGGGCTCCTCGACCGCGGAGAGGAAGGCCAGCTCGGTCCGGAACAGGCCGACACCCTCGGCACGGTCGCCTGCGGCCTTGCGCGCGCCCGGCCCGTCACCGACGTTGGCCAGCAGCCCGAGGGCATGCCCGTCGGCGGTGCGCCCGGCCCCGTCCCAGTCCGCACCCGGGCCGCCGCCGCGCGCGTCCGCCGCGGCCGCGGCGGACGCCACCGTGGCCTCGTCCAGCGTCGCCACCTCGGTGACCTCGCCGGTCGACCCGTCCACCACGACCGCGCCGCCCTCGGTCAGCGCCGCGGCACCGGCGCAGCCGACCACGGCCGGGATGCCCAGGGAGCGGGCCAGGATCGCGGTGTGGCTGGTCGGCCCGCCCTGCTCGGTGACCAGCGCGAGCGCGACGCCGGGACGCAGGCCCGCGGTGTCGGCCGGGGCCAGGTCGGTCGCGACCAGCACGGCCGGGACGTCCAGGTCGCACACGCCCGGCGCCGGCAGGCCGAGCAGCTCGGCCACGATCCGGTCCCGGACGTCGGTGACGTCGCGGGCCCGCTCGGCCATGTAGCCACCCATCGCGGCCAGCACGTCGGCGAACCGGTTGGCCGCCTCCCAGACCGCGCGGGCGGCGGGGCGGCCGCCCGCGGTGACCCGCTCGCGCGCGTCGTCGAGCAGCGCCGGGTCGCCGACCATCGCCACGGTCGCCTCGAGGACGTCCCGGGCGTCGCCGGAGACGGTCGCGGCCCGGGCCCGCAGGCGCTCGGACACGATCTCGACGGCCGGCGCGATCCGGTCCGCCTCGGCGGCGGGGTCGGCCGGGGCGGGGCCCGCGGACGGCTCCCCGGGCGGCTCGGCGACGCGGACCACGCGGCCCCCGGCCCGGCCCGGGGAGGCCGGGGTTCCGTTCATCGTGCGGAGCGACATCTGGGATCTCCCTGGGGTGACGTCGACGTGACCCGTTGACAAACACAGTAAAACCCACATACTCAGACACAAGCAAGCGTCGAAGCGGGGGCAAACAAAGATGTACGCAGCGGAGCGTCAGCAGTGGTTGCTCGACCGGACCCGGGACCAGGGCCGGGTCGACGTCGCCGCGACCGCCGAGGAGCTCGACGTCACCCCGGAGACCATCCGGCGCGACCTCGGCGTGCTGGAGCGCCAGGGACTCGTCCGGCGCGTGCACGGCGGCGCCATCCCGTCGGACCTGCTGGGCTTCGAGCCCGGTGTCGGGCAGCGCGACGCGGTCGCGGGCACGGAGAAGGAGCGGATCGCCAAGGCCGCCCTGCCCGAGCTGGGACGGGCGACGACGGTCCTGCTCGACGCCGGCACCACCACCACCCGCCTGGCCGGGATACTGCCCCGCGACCGCGACCTCACCGTCGTCACGAACTCGCTGACGATCGCGACCCAGCTGGCCGGACGGCCGAACGTGGTGCTGCGGCTGATCGGCGGGCGGGTGCGCGCCACGACCATGGCCACCGTCGACGACGCCGCGGTCGAGGCGCTGGGCCGGCTCACCGTGGACGTCGCGTTCCTGGGCACGAACGGCTTCTCCGCCGAGCGCGGGCTGACCACCCCGGACCCGGACGAGGGCGCGGCCAAGCGGGCCATGATCCGCGCCGCGCGCCGGTCGGTCGTCCTGGCCGACGCCGGCAAGTTCAGGGCCGACCAGTTCGTCCGCTTCGGGTCCCTGGACGAGGTGGACACCCTGATCACCGACACGGGGCTCGACGAGGCCGACGCCGCCGGGCTCGAGGCGCTCGGCCCGAGGGTGGTGCGCGCATGAGCGCGCCCGCACCCGCGGCGCTGATCGTGACCGTCACCCCGAACCCCAGCCTGGACCGCACGATCGAGCTCCCGGGACTGGTGCGCGGCGGCGTGCACCGCGCCTCCTCGGTGCGGGTGGACCCGGGCGGCAAGGGCGTGAACGTCGCCCGCGCCCTCACCGCGGCCGGGCACCCGACGATCGCGCTGCTGCCCTCGGGACCGGCGCCCGAGGACCGGCTCGCCGCGCTGCTCGAGGAGACCGCCGTGACCACGGTGACCGTGCCGATCTCGGGCACCACCCGCACCAACGTCACGCTGGTGGAGCCGGACGGCATCACGACCAAGATCAACGAGCCGGGCCCGGCGCTGAGCGCGGCCGAGGCGCAGGCACTGATGGACCGCGCCGCCACCCTCGGCGCCGGCGCGTCCTGGCTGCTCAGCTGCGGATCGCTGCCGGCCGGGGTCGGCGAGGACTTCCACGCGGAGCTGGTCCGCCGCACCCGCCGGCCGGGCCTGCGGATCGCCGTCGACACCTCGGGGGCGCCGCTGCACGCCGCGGTCGCCGCCCGCCCCGACCTGGTCAAGCCCAACCACGAGGAGCTGGCCGAGCTCGTCGGGCGCCCGCTGGGCAGCCTCGGCGACGTGTTGCTGGCCGCCCGCGAGCTGCGCGCCCGCGGGATCGGCTCCGTCCTGGTCAGCCTGGGCGCCGGTGGCGCCCTGCTGGTCGACCGGTCCGGCGAGCACCACGCCCGGACCCCGCCGATCGCCGTGCGCAGCACGGTGGGCGCCGGCGACGCCACCCTGGCCGGGTTCCTGGCCGCCGGTGGCGAGGGGCCCCGCGCCCTGGCCCTGGCCGTGGCCTACGGCGCCGCCGCCTGCCGCCTCCCGGGCACGGCCGGCCCGGGCCCGCACGACATCCACCTCGACGACGTCGTCCTGGAACCGACCCCGGACGTCACCTTCGCCCTCACCGGAGATGCCGCATGACCGCACTGATCACTGCCGATCTGGTCGATCTGGACGTGCCCTCGTCCGACCGGACGGCCGCCGTCGCCGCCCTGGCCGAGCGCCTCCGTGCCGCCGGCCGGGTCACCGACCTGGACCGCTTCCTCGCCGACATCGAGGCCCGGGAGGCGCAGATGCCGACCGGTCTCGAAGGGGGCATCGGGATCCCGCACTGCCGGTCGGCCGCGGTCACCGAGCCCAGCCTGGCGTTCGGGCGCAGCTCCTCGGGCGTCGACTTCGGGGCCGAGGACGGGCCCGCGAACCTGATCTTCATGATCGCCGCCCCCGAGGGCGGGGACACCGACCACATGACGGTGCTGGCCGCGCTGGCCCGCCGCCTGGTCCGCGCGTCGTTCAAGAACGAGCTGCTGGTCGCCACCGACGCCGCGTCCGTCGCGACGTTCATCGCGCAGGAGGTGGGAGCATGAAGCTGCTCGCCGTGACCGCGTGCCCGACCGGTATCGCGCACACCTACATGGCCGCCGAGGCCCTCGAGGTCGCCGCCGAGGAGGCCGGGCACGAGATCGTCGTCGAGACCCAGGGCTCGGCCGGCGCCACCCCGTTCACCGCGGACCAGCTCGCCGAGGCCGACGCGATCATCCTGGCCGCCGACGTCGAGGTCCGGGACAAGGACCGCTTCGCACACCTGCCGACCGTCACCAGCGGTGTGAAGAAGGCGATCGGCGGCGCGGCCGGCCTGGTCGAGGCCGCCGTCGCCGAGGCGGGCGTGCACCCGAAGGACGCGCCCGGCGCGGTGCCGGCGCAGCGCTCCGGGTCCGGCGACCCGGCCGAGTCGTCCTCGGGGCCGGGTTTCGGCTCGAGGCTGCGCGGATGGCTGATGACCGGCGTCTCCTACGTGATCCCGTTCGTGGCCGCGGGCGGCCTGCTGATCGCGCTGGGCTACGCGCTCGGCGGTTACCAGGTCAGCGAGGCCGCCGACATCGTCAGCGTCGGCGACGACGGGGCCGTCTCCTCCGCGTTCGACGCCGCGTCGCTCGCGTCCTGGGCGGCACTGTCGTTCCAGGTCGGGTCGCTGGCGTTCAGCCTGCTGGTGCCGGTGCTGGCCGGGTTCATCGCGTACGCGATCGCCGACCGCCCGGCCCTGGTGCCCGGCTTCGTCGGCGGCCTGATCGCGGTGCAGACCCAGGCCGGGTTCCTCGGCGGCCTCGTCGCCGGGCTGCTGGCCGGTGCGCTGGTCTACTGGCTCAAGACGTTCCGGGTGCCGAAAGCCCTGGCCGGGATCATGCCGGTGCTGGTGCTGCCGCTGATCGGTACCGCCGTGGTCGGCGCGGTCATGTTCGTGGTGGTCGGGCAGCCGCTGGCCGCGGCGACCACCGGCCTGACCAGCTGGCTGAACAGCCTCTCCGGCAGCAACGCGATCATGCTCGGCGCCCTGCTCGGCCTGATGATGGCCTTCGACATGGGCGGCCCGGTGAACAAGGCCGCCTACGCCTTCGCCGTGGCCGGCCTGTCCACCGGCTCCGACACCGCCTTGCTGATCATGGCCGCGGTGATGGCCGCCGGGATGACCCCGCCGCTGGCGACGGCCCTGGCCTCGACCGTGCGCAAGAACCTGTTCACCGAGGTCGAGCAGGAGAACGGCCGGGCCGCGTGGCTGCTCGGGATCTCCTTCATCACCGAGGGCGCGATCCCGTTCGCGGCGGGCGACCCGCTGCGGGTGATCCCGTCGCTGATGGTCGGCTCCGCGGTCACCGGCTCGCTGTCGATGGCCTTCGGTTCCACCCTGCGGGCCCCGCACGGCGGCATCTTCGTGGTCCCGCTGATCGGCAACCCGTTCGCCTACCTGTTCGCGATCATCGCCGGCACGCTCGTCTCGGCCGCCATGGTGATCGCTCTCAAGTCCGCAGGCCGCCGCAGGTCCACCCCGGACCCGGACCCGGCCTCCGCCGCTCCGGCCACCGCCGCCGTCGCGGGCTGACCCTCCACCCCACCACCGTCGAAGGAGCACCGACATGGCCGAGCGCCGCGTCACCATCGGATCGTCCGTGGGCCTGCACGCCCGACCCGCCAACCTGTTCTGCACCGCCGCGGGCAAGCAGCCCGCCCGGGTCACCATCGCCGCCTCCGGCGACCGCGGGCCGGTCGACGCCCGCAGCATCCTCAGCGTGCTCGGGCTGGGTGTGGCCTCCGGCGAGGAGGTCGTGCTGGCCTCCTCCGACGACGCCGACGGCGAGGCCTCCCTGGGCGCCCTGGCCGACCTGCTGGCCCGCGACCTCGACGCGGCCGCCCCCGCCTGATCCCGCCCTCGCGGCACCGGACGGCGCGCTCACGAGGGGTGGCGCGCCGTCCGGCGGTTCCGGGGCGTGCCCCCGAGAAGCCGGGTGGCGCGCCGGTGCGCGCGGCGTCCCGCCGGGTGCCGGAGGAGAGCCGGTCGCCGCTCCCGAGCCGGGCCGACCTAGGTTCAGGACGTGATCGACGACGAGCCGGGCCACCGGCACGCGGGCAGGGGCAGGGGCACGGGCGTGGGACGGCGGGCGGCCCTGCTCGGCGGGCTCTCCGGACTGGGGACGGTGATCGCCGCCTGCACGGCGGGGGACCCTGCACCGAGCCGGGCACCGGCCCCGCCGTCGGCCGCGCGAGCGCAGCAGCAGCTGGCGGCCCTGGAACGGCGTTTCGGCGGCCGGCTCGGGGTCAGCGCGGTCGACACCGGGAACGGGACCACGATCGGCCACCGTGCCGACGAGCGGTTCCTGATGTGCTCCACGTCCAAGCTGCTCGCCGGCGCCGCGATCCTGGAGCTGCGCACCACTCGGCCGGGCCTGCTGGAACGCCGGATCCGCTACGACGCGAGCCGGCTGGTGCGCAACTCGCCGACCACGGCGCAGCATCTCGCCGACGGCCTGACCGTCTCCGAGCTGTGCCGGGCCGCGATCACGGTCAGCGACAACACGGCGATGAACCTGCTCCTCGACGTCCTCGGCGGCCCGCCCGCGGTCACCGCCTACGTCCGGACCCTCGGCGACACCGTGACCCGCCTGGACCGCACCGAACCGGAGCTGAACGCGACCTCGCCCGGCGACGAGCGCGACACCTCCACCCCCGCGCAGATGAGCCGCGACGTCCGCCTCCTCGCCCTCGGCGACGGCCTGGACCCGCAGGGCCGCGACATCCTCCACGGCTGGCTCGACGCCAACACCACCGGCGCCACCCGGATCGAGGCCGGGCTGCCCGCCGGGTGGGGCGTCGCCGACAAGACCGGCTCCGGTGACCAGGGCGAGGTCAACGACGTCGCCGTCGTCCGTCCGCCGGGCCGGGCCCCGCTGGTCATGTCGGTCTACACCGCACCTGCGGACCCGGCCGTGCCCTCGGCCGCCGTCGCCGCGGTCGTCGCCGGAGCGGGCCGCATCCTGGCCGCGGGTCTGGTCCCGGGCTGACCGCCCGGGCCCGGGTCGGTCACTGCTTGGCGGCGAGCTTCTCCAGCCGCGCCGGGGTCGGCCAGCGCACGTCGCGGGCCCAGCCGAGCTTCTCGAACAGCCGGATCACCTCGGCCGAGATGTCGAGCTGGCGCGGGCCGACGCCGTGCCGGGCCGAGGTCGGGTCGGCGTGGTGCAGGTTGTGCCACGACTCGCCCATGCTGGGGACCGCGAGCAGCCAGACGTTGGTGGACCGGTCACGGCTGGTCCAGGAGCGGTCACCGACCAGGTGACAGATCGAGTTGGTGGACCAGGCCACGTGGTGGGTCAGCGCGACGCGCACCAGCCCGGCCCAGAAGAACGCCGTGAACGCCCCCCACCAGCTCATCGTGACCAGCCCGCCGATCGCGGCCGGGCCGAACAGGCTGAGCAGGGTGAGCACGGTGAAGGCGCGGTGCACCGCCGACATGTCGCGGTCGGCGAGCAGGTCCGGGGTGAACCGACGCTGGTCGGTCATGTTCCGGTCGAACAGCCACCCCATGTGGGCGTGCCAGAACCCGCGGACCAGCGCGCGCGGCGACGTGCCGTAGAGCCACGGCGAGTGCGGGTCGCCCTCCTTGTCGGCGTAGGCGTGGTGACGCCGGTGGTCGGCGACCCAGTGCCGGACGGGGCCCTGCACGGCCAGGCTCCCGGCCACCGCGAGCGCGATCCGCAGCCCGCGCGCCGCGGTGAACGCGCGGTGGGTGAACAGCCGGTGGAACCCGACCGTCACGCCGAGCATGGAGACGACGTACAGGCCGACCGCCATCCCGGCGTCGAGCCAGCTCAGCCCCCACCCCCACGCCAGCGGCACCGCCGCGACGAGGGCCAGGGCCGGGACCGCCGCGAACACGTACACGAACACGTGCGGGGCGATGTGACGCTGGTGGTCGGACAGGTCTCGGGGCCGGGGGCCCTCGGTTGCAGGGGTGGACATTCAGAACCTTTCACCAGAGTTCAGGGGACACCCAGGGATCCTGGTGGACCGGCACCGATCGCGGGGCACTCGGACGGGCGTGACCCCTGCCACCGGGCCGGTCGGCCATCAGTATCCGCCGAACCTCTCAGCGCCGGGCATCCGGCGGGCCGGGGCGAGGTCGGACAGCGTGTCGACCACCGGTGCGGCCCGGCGGTAGACCTGACCCTCGCGACGAGACGAAGGAGACGGACATGTCGGAGCGCCTGCGCGCCGGGATCATCGGGACCGGGTTCATCGGGACCGTGCACGCGAACGCGGTCCGCGCGGAGGGCGGCGAGGTCACCCGGGTCGCCGCGTCCACCCCGGACCGTGCGGCGGCGGCCGCGACACGGCTCGGCGCCCGCGCCGGCGCCTCGACCGGCGAGGAACTGATCGACGCCGACGACGTCGACGTGGTGCACGTGTGCACCCCGAACTCGATGCACGTGCCGCTGACCCGGCGGGCGCTGGCCGCCGGCAAGCCGGTGGTCTGTGAGAAACCGCTGGCGACGAGCCTGGTCGACGCACGGGAGCTGGCGGCCGAGGCGGGCGGTCGGGTCGCGACGGTGCCGTTCGTCTACCGCTTCTCTCCCGCGGTACGGGAGGCCCGGGCCCGGGTCGCGGCCGGTGCGGCCGGCCCGCTGCTCCTGCTGCACGGCGCCTACCTGCAGGACTGGCAGGCCGGCGGTGGTCCGGCCGGCTGGCGCGGGGACACGGCCGAGGGCGGTGCGCACCGGGCGTTCGCCGACGTCGGGGTGCACTGGTGCGACCTGGCGGAGTTCACCAGCGGGCACCGGATCACCCGGCTGACGGCGAGCATCGCGGCCGGGGGCCGGGTCAGCACCGTGCAGTTCGCGACCGACGGCGGAGCCGCCGGATCGGTCGTGGTCAGCCAGGCCGCACACGGCAGGCGCAACGCGCTGCGCCTCTCGCTGGACGGGGAGCTGGCCGCCTACCGCTTCGACCAGGAGGAGCCCGAGACGCTGCGGGTCGGCGCCGCCGAGGGCGACCTGGCCGTGCACCGCGGAGCGGCGGCCTGCTCCGCCGCCGCCACGCGCTACTCGCTGCTGCCGCCGGGCCACCCGCAGGGCTACCAGGACTGCTTCAACGCGTTCGTGGCCGACACCTACGCGGCCGTCCGCGGCGAGGCCCCGGACGGGCTGCCGACGTTCGCCGACGGTGCGCGGGCCGCCGCGCTGACCGACGCGGTGATCCGCTCCTCGGCGAGCTCGACGTGGGTGGACGTGCCCGCCTGACGCCGGGATCGGCAGCCTCGGATCGGTCTCCGACCTGGACTCCGGCGGTCGTGCGGGTTCCCATGGAGGGACCCGGACCCGAGGAGGGGCAATGACGCTCGCCGACCACCGGACGCGGCCCACGGTCGTCACCGAGGAACAGCGGGAGTTCTACGACCGCAACGGCTACCTGATGCTCGAACGGATCGTCCCCGACGACTGGCTGCGGCGACTGCGCGCCGCCACCGACGAGATGGTGGAACGCAGCAGGCCGCTGGGCCGCTCGGACGCTGTGTTCGACCTCGAACCCGACCACACCGCCGAGAACCCGCGGCTGCGCCGGGTGACCAGCCCGGTGGACCAGCATCCGGACTACTGGGAGTTCGCCTCGACATCGGTGATCGCCGACGTGGCGGCGGACCTGATCGGGCCGGACGTGAAGTTCCACCACTCCAAGCTCAACTTCAAGTGGGCCCGGGGCGGGGCCGAGGTGAAGTGGCACCAGGACATCCAGTTCTGGCCGCACACCAACTACAGCCCGCTCACCATCGGCACCTATCTCTACGACTGCGGGATGGAGCAGGGGCCGCTCGGGGTGATGCCCGGCAGCCAGGACGAGGACCTGTTCGACCTCTACGACGGGCAGGGCGGCTGGCGGGGAGCGCTGTCGCCCGACGACGCGGCCGGGGTTCCGGTGGAGCGGACCGAGTACCTGCCCGGCCCGGCCGGGTCGATCACGATCCACAACTGCCGGATGCTGCACCACTCGGCCGCGAACGACTCACCGATCGGGCGGCCGCTGCTGCTCAACGTCTACAGCGCCGCGGACGCGATGCCGTACACGTTCAACCCGCTGGGCAGCAGCCACGCCGAGGAGATCGTGCGGGGTGCGCCCGCGCGCTGGGCCCGCCACGATCCGCGTCCCTGCCAGATCCCGCCCGACTGGTCCGGCGGCTACACCGGCCTGTTCGCCCAGCAGCAGAAGGAGTGAGCCGCGGGCCGGGGCCGCAGGAGGCCCGGAACACGGCACCCGGCGCTGCGCAACACTGGCGCGCGTGCAGTACCGACACGCCCCGGCCGCCCACCACGCGGACCTCGACGCCGTGCTCGCCTCGGCGCCGGGACGGCCGTCGCTGCCGGTCCGGCTGACGCTGGAGCTGTTCGGGCGCTGCCGCGCGCACCTGGGCGATCCCGGGCCGGTCGTGGTGTGGGATCCCTGCTGCGGCACCGGGGCGCTGCTCACCACGCTCGGGCTGTTGCGCCGGCCCGAGGTGGCCGGGCTGCTGGGCAGTGACGCGGACCCGGAGCCGTTGCGGCTCGCGGGCCGCAACCTCGCGCTGCTCGATCCCGGTGGGCTCCACGCGCGGGCCGCCGAGCTCGACGGGCTCGCGCGGCGCTACGGCAAGCCCGGTCACCGGGACGCCGCCGCGGCGGCCCGGCGGCTGGCCGCGGACGCGACCGGGGTACCGCACGAGGTGGCCACCGCGGACGCGCTGGACCCGGCCGGTCTGGCCCCGCTGCTGGCCCGGCACCGGCCGCGGATCGTGCTGGCCGACGCCCCGTACGGACGCCAGACCGTGTGGGCGGCACCGCGCGGGGACGGGTCGGATCCCGATCGGCCCGGGCCGGAGGCCGAGCTGGTCGCCGCCCTCGCCGCGGCGCTGGAGCCGGACGCGGTGATCGCGGTCGTGGCCCGGGCCCGGCGGGTGCCGGTGCCCCCGGGGCGGCCGGTGCTCGAACGCGTGCGCGCCGGGCACCGTGCCGCGGTCCTCGTCCGTGCCGGGGACCACCACCGGTGAGCACGCGGTCCCGCCCGGCGAGGTCTCAGAGGCGGGTGTAGGCCTCGAGCAGCTGGTCCCGGGCGGCCACGAGATAGTGCGCGACCTCGTCCGCGGCCCGCTCGCGCCGCCCCTGCTCGAGGAGCGCGGTGATCTCGCCGTTACGGGCCAGGTAGGGCTCGTGGAACTCGCGGACCCCGGGCATCCGCTGGAACACCAGCCGCATCTCGGCCAGCAGGCGTCCCATCTCCTGGTCCAGGCGCGGGCTCCCGGCCAGCGCGACCAGCGTCCGGTGGAACTGCTGGTTCGCATCCGCGACCCCGACCCAGTCACCGGACACGGCGGCGCCCTGGCCGAGCCGGACCGCGGCGCGCAGCCCCGCGACGGCCGCCGGATCGTCGGCACGCTCGCCGTGACGCACCGCGCCGGGTTCGATCACCAGCCGCGCCCGGTAGACGTCGCGGACGTCGTCGGAGTCAGGGCGGGCCACGAACACGCCCCGGTTCGGGACCCGGACGAGCACGCGTTCGGCGACGAGCTGGCTCAGCGCCTCGCGCACGGTGTTCCGGGAGACCTGCAGGGCGTCACCGAAGGCCTGCTCGGGCAGCCGGGCGCCGGCCCGTAGCCGGGCCGCCGCGACCTCGCCGCGGATCGCGTCGGCGACCCGCTCGGCGGTCGAGGCCGGCACCACGACAGCACGTGAGGCGGCCAGCGATGCCAGCGCATCACTCGCGGGGCCGACGGTCGTCACCTCACCACACTAGTACATCCGCTCACGCTTCCTCTTGCTGGATTGTTGAACAATCTCTACTCTTCGCTTCACTGCGCACGACCCCACGGCCATGCACCGACAGAGGAGAGCAGCCCGTGAACGACACCCCGCAGGTCCCCACCCCGTCCGGGAGCGACGCCTCCGCCCAGGACGGCCCGGCACCGCCCGGCACCGCCCGTACCGGGCGCAGCGCCCTGCTGGGCGCGATGTTCCTGATGGCCACCAGCGCCATCGGCCCCGGGTTCATCACCCAGACAACGACGTTCACCGCGCAGCTCGGGGCGGCGTTCGCGTTCGCGGTGCTGATCTCGATCCTGGTCGACATCGCCGTCCAGCTCAACGTGTGGCGGGTGATCGGGGTGTCCCGGCTGCGCGCGCACGAGCTGGGGAACAAGGTGGCGCCCGGCCTCGGCTGGCTGCTCACCGTGCTGGTGGTGGCCGGCGGGCTGGTGTTCAACATCGCCAACGTGGGCGGCGCCGGGCTCGGCGTGAACGCGATGCTCGGGCTCGACGCGAAGATCGGCGGCGCGGTCTCGGCCCTGATCGCGATCGCGGTGTTCTCGATCAGGCGGGCCGGCGTGGCGCTGGACCGGATCGTCGTCGTGCTGGGCGCGGTGATGATCCTGATGACGGCCTACGTCGCGGTCGTCTCCGACCCCCCGGTCGGGGCCGCGCTGCGCAACACCGTGCTGCCCGACCAGGTCAGCTTCCTGGTCATCACCACGCTGATCGGGGGCACCGTCGGCGGCTACATCACCTACGCCGGCGCGCACCGGCTGCTGGACTCGGGGATGACCGGCCCGCAGAACGTCGGGCTCGTCTCGCGCAGCTCGATCCAGGGCATCGTGGTCACCGCGGTGATGCGGGTGCTGCTGTTCCTGGCCGTGCTCGGTGTCGTCAGCGGCGGGGTCGACCTGGCCACCGCGAACCCGACGGCGACCGCGTTCGAGGCCGCCGCGGGCCAGGTCGGCCTGCGGATGTTCGGCGTCATCCTGTGGGCGGCCGCGATCACCTCGGTGATCGGTGCCGCGTACACCTCGGTGTCGTTCCTGACCTCCGAGGCGACCTCGCCGGGGCGGCGCAGCCTGCTCACGATCGGGTTCATCGTCCTGAGCACCGCGGTCTACCTGGTGCTGGGCACGACGCCGGTGACGCTGCTGGTGTTCGCCGGCGCGTTCAACGGGCTGATCCTGCCGATCGGGTTCACCCTCGTGCTGTGGGTGGCGTGGCGGCGCCGGGACCTGCTCGGCGGCTACCGCTACCCGGCCTGGCTGCTGGCGATCGGCGTGCTGGCCTGGCTGCTCACGCTCTACCTGGGGTGGCAGTCGCTGTCCGGCCTCGGGAAGCTGTAGCCGTGGCCGCCCTCGATCTCAACGCCGACCTCGGCGAGTCCTTCGGGCAGTGGACCCTCGGCGACGACGAGGCCATGCTCGGCCTGGTCACCTCGGCCAACGTGGCCTGCGGGTTCCACGCCGGGGACCCCTCGACGCTGCGGGGGGCCACCGCGCGCGCCGCGCGCGAGGGGGTCTCCGTCGGGGCCCAGGTGTCGTATCCGGACCTGCGCGGGTTCGGGCGCCGCTTCGTCGACGTCGAGCCGGCCGCGCTGACCGACGACGTGCTCTACCAGCTCGGTGCCCTGGAGGCGATGTGCCGGGTGGCCGGGTCCCGGGTGCGCTACGTCAAGCCGCACGGCGCGCTCTACAACGCCACCCGCACGCACGAGGCGCAGGCCGCGGCCGTGGTGGAGGCCGTGCGCGCCTACGACCCGTCGCTGCCGGTGCTGGGCCTGCCGGGCTCGGCGCTGCTGCGGGCGGCGGAGTCCGCGGGGCTGCGCGCGGTGCCGGAGTTCTTCGTCGACCGCGGCTACACCGCCGAGGGCGCGCTGGTCAGCCGCCGCGATCCCGGTGCGCTGCTCGACGACGCCGGCGCGGCGACCGAGCGCCTGGTCCGGATGCTCGACGAGGGCGTCGTGCGCGCGGTGGACGGTACCGACGTGCCGGTGCGGGCCGAGTCGGCCTGCGTGCACGGCGACAGCCCGGGGGCGGTCGCCATGGCCACCGCGGTCCGGGACGGCCTGGCCAGGGCCGGGGTGGACCTGACGCCCTTCGCGTGAGGGCACGAGGAGGACACATGACCGGAACGGTCGACCTGGGACCGGACGCGACCCGGGCCCGGTTCCGGGACGGGCTCGTCGCGACCACGTCGGGCTGGTGCAACGGCTGGACGCAGGCGAACCTGATCGCCGTCCCGGCCGCGCAGGCGTGGGACGTGCTGCTGTTCGCCCAGCGCAACCCGCGGTCCTGCCCGGTGCTCGACGTGCTCGACGCCGGCTCGGTCTCCGGCCCCCTGCTCGACGGCGACATCCGCACCGACCTGCCCCGCTACCGCGTCTACCGCGACGGCGTCCTCACCGAGCAGCCCACCGACGTGCTCGGCCACTGGCGTGGGGACATGGTGAGCTTCCTGATCGGCTGCAGCTTCACGTTCGAGCGGGCGCTGCTGGCCGCGGGCGTGCCGGTGCGGCACCTGGCCCTGGGCCGCAACGTGCCGATGTACCGGACGTCGCGGCCCTGCCGCCCGGCCGGTGCGCTGTCCGGACCGCTGGTGGTCTCGATGCGCCCGGTGCCGGCCGACCTGGTGGACACCGCCGTCGCCGTGACGGCGCGCTACCCGGCCGTGCACGGCGCCCCGATCCACGTGGGCGACCCGCAGGCGCTGGGCATCGCGGACCTGGGTCGCCCCGACTACGGCGACCCGGTCCCGATGGCCGAGGGCGAGGTCCCGCTGTTCTGGGCGTGCGGGGTGACCCCGCAGGCCGCGGTCACCGGGTCCCGGCTGCCTCTGGTGATCGCACACGAACCGGGCCACATGCTCGTCACCGACGCGCGCGACGACGACTACCTCGTCCCGGCCGCCTGAGTCAGGTCCGCGAGCAGCGCCCGCTCGGTGTCGTCCAGCTCGGGTGCGGTCGCGACGAGCAGGCGGCCCAGCTCGTCCCACTCGCCGACCGCGTACAGCTCACCGCCGAGGGCGAGCAGCTCGGCCGGGATCCGTCCGGGCAGCCGGGCCAGCAGCTCCGATGCGGCGTTGCCGACCCGACCGTCGGCGAGGTCGTCCACCGTCGGGTGGGCGGTATCCACAGCCCGGTCCGGGTTGTGGACAACTCCCGGCCCGTCGACCGGGTACGCCGCGCGGACCGGGCCGTCGGGGTCGAGCAGCGCGACCACCCGCACCCCGTCCCGGACCCCGGCGGTGCGCCAGCTGCCGTCCGGGAGCCGCAGCGGGGTGTCATCGGGGTAGCGCGCCACGTCGACGACGAGCTCCACGATCTGCTCCCGCGACCACGCCGCGGGGAACTCCGTCGCGCCCCGCCGCCCGGTTCCGCAACGGTGTCCCCCGCCGTAGCTCACGGGGTCGTCCCGTCGCAGTCGCGGACGGCCAGCCTCTCCAGCATCTCCGGCACTGCGAGATAACGAAGGTGCTCCGCGGCGCGCGGAGGCAGATCGAAGTATCCGACGATTCGGTGCACAGAATCGGATTCTGCTCTCGACAAGGGGACGCACTGCTTCACCAGAGCAGCAACGAGCAGGTCGATCGCTTCTTCCTCCTCACCGTGGGTCAGAAGCGAGAGCATGCCCTCCCGGTCGGATTCCCGCACCCGTCCACGGAG
>CBIHNM010000037.1:0-21339 GCA_966211265.1 uncultured Pseudonocardia sp. | reverse complement strand
GTCCCGCAGCGGGCCGGGGGCGGAGCGCTCCCGCCGCCGGCGCATCCGGCCTCACGTCCGCCCCGCGGTTACCGCGGCGGCGGCCCGTCGTCGCGGCGGCCGGCGAGGTTCGCGATGCCGACCGGTCTGCTGCGCGGCGGGCGCTGGAAGCCGGTGCTGGTGGTGCTGCTGGTCGCGATCATCGGGTTCGGTGTCTACCTCGACGCGAACCTGACCCGGGTCGAGGCACTGCCCGCCGACAGCGAGGCGTCCTCGGACGGCACGAACTACCTGATCGTCGGCTCGGACAGCCGGGAGGGCCTGTCCTCCGAGGACGAGGAACGGCTGGCCACCGGCGACGCCGCGGGCCAGCGCACCGACACGATCATGCTGCTGCACAGCGGCAGCTCCGGCGACGTCCTCGTCTCGATCCCGCGCGACTCCTACGTCCCGATCCCCGGCCACGGCAGCAACAAGATCAACTCCGCGTACGCACTGGGCGGGCCGCAGCTGCTCACCCGGACCGTGGAGGCGGCGACCGGGTTGCGCGTCGACCACTACGCCGAGGTCGGCTTCGGCGGGTTCGTCGGCGCGGTGGACGCGGTCGGCGGCGTCGACATGTGCGTACCGGCCGCGATCGAGGACCCCAAGGCGGGTCTGAACATCCAGGCCGGCTGCCAGGAGCTCGACGGGGGGACCGCGCTCGGCTACGTCCGCACCCGCGCCACCGCCGGCTCGGACTTCGACCGGGTCGGGCGCCAGCGGGCGTTCCTGTCCGCGCTGATGGCGAAGGCCACCAGTCCGCTGACGATCGTCAACCCGTTCCGGATGGTCCCGCTGGCCTCGGCCCTGACCGACACGATCACCGTCGACGACGGCGACCACCTCTGGAACCTGGTCGGCCTGGCGTGGGGCATGAAGGGCGTCTCCGGCGGGGACGGGGTGGCCACCACGGTCCCGGTCGCGCGCGGCGGCTCCGGCGCGACGCTGCGCTGGGACCGGTCGCGCGCGTCGAACCTGTGGGGCGCCCTGGCCAAGGACGAGGCCCCGGCCAAGGCCGACTACGGCCCCTGACCCGCGCTGTCGGAGCCGTGCGGGTCAGGCGCTGCGTCGGGTGCGCTTGCGGGTGGTCGTGGTCTTCGGCTCGGAGCCGGCCTCGGCGCTCTCCTCGGTCTTCTTCTTGCTGCGTGACCGGGTCGGGGTCCCGCTGCTCGCCCCGCCGCTCGAACTGCTCGGACCGTCCTTCGCCCCGGACTTGGCCCCGGACCTCGACCCGGACTTCGCCCCGCCCGACCCGCGGGCCGCGTCGACGCTGGCCTGCAGGGCCGAGAGGAGATCGCTCATCGAGTCGGCGCCGTCGTCGCGCCTGTCCACCACCGGCGCCGGGCGCGCGTCGCCGTGCTCCTTCTTCGACTCGATCAGCTCGACGACGGCGTCGCGGTAGTCGTCGTGGAAGTCGGCCGGGTCGAAGTCCGCGCCCATGCTCTCCACCAGCGACGAGGCCATCTGCAGCTCCTGCGGGCGCAGCTCGACGTCGGTCTCGAGGATGTCGAAGTCGGGCTCGCGGACCTCGTCGGGCCACAGCATCGTCTGCAGCACGATCGCCTTGCCGCGCACGCGCAGCAGCGCGATCGTCTCGCGCTGGCGCAGGGCGACCTTGACCACGGCCATCCGGTCGGTCTCGGTCAGCGCCTCGCGCAGCAGCGCGTAGGGCTTGGCCGCCTTGGTCTCGGGCTCGAGGAAGTAGCTCTTGTCGAACAGCAGCGGGTCGATCTGGTCGGCCGGGACGAACTCGATGACGTCGATCTCGTGCCCGGTCGCGACCGGCAGCGAGTTCAGGTCGTTCTCGTCCAGGGTGATCAGCTCGCCGTCGGCGGTCTCGTAGCCCTTGGCGATGTCGGCGTACTCGACGACCTCGTCGCACACCTGGCAGGTCCGCTTGTAGCGGATCCGGCCCCCGTCGACGCCGTGCACCTGGTGGAACCGCACGTCGTGGTTCGTCGTCGCCGAGTACACCTTGATCGGCACGCTGACCAGGCCGAACGACACGGCCCCGCTCCAGATGGCACGCATGGTGTGGTCCCCCTTCCCCGAACCGAACTCGGTCGCGGCTCTCCGACCCCGGCCCGGCGGTGACAGCATGACGGGGTGTTGCCCATGCTCGCCACCCCCGGACCGCTCCCGACCGGGGACGACTGGCTGTTCGAGGTCAAGTGGGACGGCATGCGGGTGATCGCCGACGTCGCCGACGGGACCCTCCGGCTGGCCACCCGCACCGGCCGCGACGTGACCGCGAACTTCCCGGAGCTGGCCGGTGTCGCCGAGCTGGCCCCGGACGTCGTCCTGGACGGGGAGGTCGTGCTGCTCGACGGCGGGGTTCCCAGCTTCGCCGCGCTCGCGCACCGGATGCACGCCGCCGTGTCGCCGTCGGTGGCCACCGCCCGCCCGGTCACGTTCATGGTGTTCGACGTGCTGCGCCTCTACGGGGTCGACCTCACCGACCGGCCGCTGTCCGAGCGCCGGGCCACCCTGGACCGTCTCGACCTGGCCGGTCTGGACACCGTCGCGTCGTCGCCGCTGTACCCGGACGGGGCGGCGCTGCTGGCGGTCACCGGCGAGCGCGGGATGGAGGGCGTGGTGGCCAAGCGGGCCGACTCGGTGTACCGGGCGGGCCGGCGCAGCCCGAGCTGGGTCAAGGTCACCCACCGGTACTCCCAGAGCTGCCTGGTCGGTGGCTGGCGCTCCGAGCGCGGCGGCGGGCGCCGGATCGGGGCGCTGCTGCTCGGGGTCCCGTGCGAGCGCGGGCTCTCGTTCGCCGGTCGCGTCGGGTCCGGGCTGGCCGGCGACGCGGTGCAGCAGGTGCTCGCCGAGCGGCTGGCCCCGGTGACCTCGGCCACGTCGCCGTTCGCCGGGGACGTGCCGCGCGCGGACGCAGGCGGTGCGCACTGGAGCGAGCCGGTGGTCGTCGTCGAGGTCGCGCACCTGGGCTGGACCGCGGCCGGGAGGCTGCGCCAGCCGGTGTTCCGCGGGGTCCGCGACGACGTCGACCCGGCGGAGATCCGGCGCGAGCGGGGCTGAGCACGACCCGCGGTCCGGGTCCGTGCCGCACGGTCGGCCTGGTCCCGGGTGTGTGCGGCGTGTTGGATGGGGCCACCCGCGCCGCACCCCCGTAGACGGCGCCCGAGGCGTGACGGCGGTACCCGATGGCGACCATGCTCAGCTGGCGGTCCGAGGAGGGCGTCGGCCTGGAGGCCGCGCGGGTGCTGCTGGGCGGGGGCGGGTTCCGCGCGGTGGGCCGGATGATCCGCGACGTCCCCGGCGGCGTGTTCACCGCCGCGTACCGGCTGGTCGTGGGTGACGACGGCGCCGTGCAGCGCCTGGTCGTGGACGCGGCGACGGCCGAGCGGGAGCGGCACCTGACGATCAGCCGCAGCGCCGACGGCGACTGGCTGGTCGACGACGGGTCCGGCACCACGCGCCCGTCCCTCGGCGCCGCGCTGGACGTGGGCGTGGCGTCCAGCCCGCTGTTCACGGCGATGCCGATCCGCCGTCTGGGGCTGCACCGCGAACCCGGCCGGTACACGGTCCCGGTGGCGTTCGTGTCGTTGCCCGAGGCGACCGTGGAGCTCGTCGAGCAGACCTACCGCACCCTCTCGGTCGGGTCCGGCAGCACCCCGTCGGTGATCGGGTTCTCGGTGCGCGGGTTCAGCACCGAGGTCACCGTCGACGCCGACGGCCTGGTGCTCGACCACCCGGGCGTCGCCCGCCGTGCGGAGCTCGCGCCGCGGCGCTGAGGACCACCTCACCCGCGCCGGGCGTCAGACCTTCCAGGGCTCCACGACGTCGCCGCGGCGGCCGAGCTCGCGCAGCTCGGCCAGGACCGCGTCCGGGTCGCCGTCCAGCGACACCGGCAGGGCGAGCGGCTCCCGGGTCGACGCCCAGCGCTGACGGCCCTGGTACCCGCTCGTGACCGTCGACGCGAGGCCGCCGGTGGAGGCCAGCGAGCCGCGCATCGCGCCGAGCCGGCCCAGCGCGTCGTCGACGGCGGCCAGCAGCGCCGACCGGTTGCCCTCGCACATCGCGAGCACCAGCTCGGGACGGGTGCCGGCGACCCGGGTGCCGTCGGCGAACGAGCTCGCGGCCAGCGACAGCGCCAGGTCGTCGCCCTGCCCGCCGGCCCCGACCGCGGACAGCACCGCCGCGAACAGGTGCGGCAGGTGCGAGATCCTCGCGACGGCCAGGTCGTGCTCGTCGGCGGCGGCCGGGACGACCCGCGCCCCGCAGGCCCAGGCCAGCTCCGCGACGTCGCGCCACACCTCGAGGTCCAGGCCGTCGTCGGCGGCGACGACCCAGGCCGCGCCGTCGAACAGGGCCGCCTCGCCCGCGGCCCAGCCGGACTCGGCCGTGCCGGCCATCGGGTGCCCGCCGACGTAGCGGGCCTGCGGGGCGTGCTCGGCCACCGCGTCGGCGACGGCTCCCTTCACGCTGATCGCGTCGGTCAGCCGGCAGTCCGGGGCGATCTCGTCGATCCGTGCGAGCACCGCCTCCAGCGCCGTGAGCGGCACCGCGACGACGACCAGCGCGTCGGTCCCGGCGGCCCGGCGCAGCGCGGCGTCGGTGTCGGTGGTGACGTCGAACCCGTCGGCGACCGCGGCCGCCGCGGTCGTCCCGGACGCCGCCGTGCCCCACGCGTCCCGCCCGTCCGCCACGGCGGCGCGCAGCACGGAGCCGCCGATCAGACCGGTCCCCAGCACGCACACCGCTCGCATGCGCACGAGGGTAGAACGGCGCCGGCCCCGGGGCCCGGTCGCCCCGGGGCGGGCCGAGCGGGTCACCGTGCGCCCTGCACCACCCCCGCGGCCCGCAGCGCCGGGCGCAGGTCCGGGCCCACGGCCGCGATCTGGACCCCGGCCGGGAGCCCGTCCGCGGGCGGTGCGACCGGGACCGAGAGCGCCGGCCGGTCGGTCAGGTTGAACGGGCTGGTCAGCGCCAGCATCGCCTGCCGGACGTGCACCGACCCGCCGCCCGGTGCCTCGACGTGCTCGGCGCCGATCGGGGTGGCGCGCAGCCGGGTGGTCGCGGTGAGGACCACGTCGGCCCGCGCGCCGAGGTGGGCCAGCAGGTCGTCGCCGAGCCGGCGGCGGGACCGTTGCGCCGTGACGTAGGCGTGCGCGGGCGTCCCGGCCTGCGCGTCGAGCCGGTCCCGGGTGGCGGGCCGGTACTCCTCGCGGCGGCTCTCGAACCACTCCCGGTGCGTCGCGTAGGCCTCGGCGCCGCAGATCGTCGGGTAGGTCGCGGCGAGCTCGTCGACACCGGGCGTGCGCACCGCGACGACCTGGGCACCGGCACGGTCCAGCGCGTCGGCGGCCGCGGTGACGGCGGCGGCCAGCACGGGGTCGACCGGGCGCCAGTAGTCGTCCTCGGGCACCCCGACGCGCAGCCCGCGCACGTCGCCGGTCGCCTCGCCGCGGGTGCCCAGGCCCGGGGTGAGCGCGTCCCAGGCCAGCCCGGCCGACGCGACGTCGGGCGCCAGCAGGCCGACCGTGTCGAACGACTCCGCCAGCGGGAACACCCCGTCCCCCGGGAGCGCGCCGCGGCGCGGCTTGAGCCCGACGACGCCGCACAGCGCCGCCGGGGTGCGCACGCTCGCCCCGGTGTCGGTGCCGATCGTCAACGCCAGGTGCCCGGCCGCGAGCGCCGCCGCCGACCCCGACGACGACCCGCCGGTGATCCGGGAGAGGTCGTGCGGGTTGCGCGCCGGGCCGGTCGCGGCGGTGTCACCGAGCGGGCCGTAGGCGAACTCGTGGGTGTGCAGCTTCCCGACGACCACCGCCCCGGCCGCCCGCAGCCGCGCGACGACCGGCGCGTCCGCGGCGGCCGCGGGCGCCCCGGCGAGGATCTGCGAGCCGCAGCGGGTGGGCAGCCCGGCGACGTCGATCAGGTCCTTGATCCCGACCGCCACGCCGTGCAGCGGCCCGGTCCGGTCGCCGCGTCGCGCCGCGGCGGTCAGCTCCGCCGCGCGGCGGCGCGCGCCGTCGGCGTCCAGGGTGACCACCGAGTTCGTGGTGTCGCCGGACAGTCGATGCAGCACGTCCTCCACGTGTTCGGACGGGGTGAGCGCGCCGTCGCGCAGGGCACGGACCAGGTCGGGGAGGGAGAACACGCGCGTACTCTGCCAGCCGGCCCCGACGCTCAGCCGCCCAGCGCCGCCATCGCCAGGCCGGCGTAGACCGCGACCCCGGACGGGAACGCGGACTCGTCGAACACGACCCGGTGCGAGTGGTTCGGCGGTGCCGTCTCCGGGGCGACGCCGGGTGGGCGCGCGCCCAGGAACGCCAGCGCTCCGGGCACCCGCTGCAGCACGTAGGAGAAGTCCTCGGCGCCCATGATGGGGGCCGGGATCTCCGCGCAGCGCGGCGCGCCCAGGATCCGCTCGCCGACCCGCGCCAGCGCGTGCGCCGCCTCCGGGTCGTTCACCGTGACCGGGTAGCCGGGCACGATCTCGACCTCGGCGGTGCAGCCGTGGGCCAGTGCCAGGTGCCGGCAGACGCGGTCGATCTCGGTCCGGAGCAGGGCGCGGACCGGTTCGGACAGCGTCCGCAGGGTGCCCTCCAGCTCGGCGGTCTCCGGGATGACGTTGCCGGTGGTGCCGGCCGCGATCCGCGCGATCGTGAGCACCGCCGGGTCGTGCGGGCCGACCCGGCGGGTCAGCATCGTCTGCAGCGCGCCCACCATCGCCGCCGCCGCCGGGACGGGGTCGCACGCGTCCTGCGGTGCGCTGGCGTGCCCGCCGCGCCCGGTGACGGTGACCCGCAGGGCGTCGGCGGCGGCCATCGTCGGGCCCGGCCGGTGGTGCAGCTCGCCGGAGGCCAGCGTCGAGGAGATGTGCAGCGCGAACGCCGACTCCGGCTCACCGGCCGGTCCCGCCCGCTCGAGCAGGCCCTCCTCGATCATGTGCCGGGCGCCGTGGAACCCCTCCTCCCCGGGCTGGAACATCAGCAGCACCCGCCCGGCGAGCCGCGCGGAGTCCTCGGCGAGCAGCCGGGCCGCCGAGGCGAGCATCGCGACGTGGGTGTCGTGGCCGCAGGCGTGCATCGCGCCCTCGACCTCGGAGGCGAACGGGAGCCCGGTGTCCTCCTGCAGCGGCAGCGCGTCCATGTCGGCGCGCAGCAGCACGGTCGGTCCGGGCCGGCCGCCCTCGATCACCCCGGCCAGGGAGCTGCAGGACTCGCCCGGGTGCACGGTGATCGGGAGGTCGGCCAGGGCGTCGCGGATCGCGTCGCGGGTGGCGGGCAGGTCCAGGCCGATCTCGGGTCGCCGGTGCAGCGCCCGGCGCAGGGCGACGGTGCGGGGCTGCATCGCCTGGGCCCGGCCGAGCAGCCCGCCCGGCAGGTCCCGGACGGACGAGGTGCTGATCGCCATGACCCGATGGTGGCAGTGTGACCGGCCATACCCTGATGTGGCGTGGACCACAATGGTGTGAGGGACGTACCGTAGGGCCGTGCCCACGCAGAGCGTCGAAGTCGCCCCCGACAAGCGGGACGCCGCCCTGCCCGGATTCGCCGTGGCCGCGATCCGCGAGGAGGGCCGCTGGCGGTGCGTCCGCCTGGACACCGACGCGCTGGAGGACCTGGACGCGGCGATCACCGCGCTGCGCGGGCTGCGCTCGCCCGGAGCCGTGATCGGCCTGCTCGACGTGGACGACGAGTTCTTCGTCCTGCTCCGCCCCGGCCCCGGCGGCGTGCGCCTGCTGATCTCCGACGCGGTCGCCGCGCTGGACTACGACGTCGCCGCCGACGTGCTGGACCTGCTGCGCGTGGAGCTCCCGCAGGACGACGACGTGCTCGACGACCCGTGGCCCGAGGGCGACCTGGCCATCCTGTCCGACCTCGGCCTGCCCGCGGACGAGCTGGAGGTCCTGGTCGGTGACCTGGACCTCTACCCGGACGAGCAGCTCGAGTCGATCGCCCGCCGTCTCGGGTTCGCCGACTCGCTCGACGAGGCCGTCGGCAGCTGAGCCGGCCCCTCCCGCGGCCCGTGCACGCCCTGCCCGCCGACCAGGCCCTCCTGCGCCGCGCCCTGACCGTGGCCGGCCGCGCGACCCGCACCGGCGACGTCCCGATCGGTGCCGTCGTGCTCGCCGCGGACGGGACCGAGCTGGCCGCCGCCTGCAACGCCCGGGAGGCGCTCGGCGACCCCACCGCCCACGCCGAGGTGCTGGCGTTGCGCGCCGCGGCGGCCGCGGTGGGGCAGTGGCGTCTGGAGGGATCGACGCTCGCGGTGACCGTGGAGCCGTGCACGATGTGCGCCGGCGCGATCGGTCTGGCCCGGGTCGCGCGGGTGGTGTTCGGGGCCTGGGAGCCCCGGACGGGTGCGGTCGGATCGCTCTGGGACGTCCTGCGCGACCGTCGGCTGACGCACCGGCCGGAGGTCGTGGGCGGGGTGTGCGCGGACGAGGCGGTCGCGTTGCTGGAGGAGTTCTTCGCCGGGCACCGCGCGACGCCCCCCGGCACGGATGCGCGGGGAGCGGGTAGGTAGCCTTGTCGGCGGTAGCGTGTCCGAGCGGCCGAAGGAGCGCGCCTCGAAAGCGCGTGAGGTGAGAGCCTCCGTGGGTTCAAATCCCACCGCTACCGCCAGGCAGAACGCCGGGTCTCCCAGTCGGGGGCCCGGCGTTCGGCATCCGGGGGTGGTGCCGTCGCCGGCGGGCGGCCCGGTCGCCGCTCAGCGGGCGATGGTGGCCACGTGCTGCAGCCGGTCCACGGCCGCGCGGTGCAGCCGCAGGCCCACCTCCGGGTCGGCCCTGCCCGCCAGTGATCGGGCATAGGTCCCCTCGATCACGATGGCGAGCTTGAAGCCGGCGAGGACGGTGTACCACTCGATGCCGGACACGTCCCGGTCGCTGTGCCGGGCGTAGGCGTCGACGAGCTCGTCCGGGCCGGGGAGCCCGCCCAGCTCCGCGAACCGCCGGCCGGTCATCGACTCGCCGGTGCGGCCGTCCGGCCAGGTGACCAGCAACCAGCCGAGGTCGAGCAGCGGGTCGCCGACCGTGCACATCTCCCAGTCCACGACGGCGGCGACGCGCGGTGTCACGGGGTCGAGCAGGACGTTGTCGAGATGGTAGTCGCCGTGCACGAGCCCCGGGCGGGACTGCTCGGGGAGGTGCGCCCGCAGCCAGTCCGCGAGCTCGGCGACGTGGGGCAGCCGGTTGCCGCGGTACTCGGGGACCCGGTCGTAGGACGCGAGCTGGTCCAGCCAGCGGGGGACCTGCCGTTCGAGGAAGCCCGCGGGGCGGCCGAGGTCGCCGAGACCGATCGACCCGTGGTCGACGGCGGCCAGCCGGGCGATCGTGGTGGCCGTGTCCAGGGCCGCCCGGTGCCGGGCGTGCGCATCGAACCGGTACCGCTCGCCGAGCTCCGCGCCCGGGTTGTCGCCGTCGACGGCCTCCATCAGGTAGAAGACCGCGCCCAGCACGTCGGTGTCGGAGCATCCGGCGACGAAGGCGGGGTGCGGGACGTCCGTACCGGCCAGCGCGGAGAGCACCCGGATCTCCCGGAGCAGGGTGTCGTCGCTGTCGGGCCGCGGGTGCACGGGCGGGCGGCGCAGCACGAGGTCCCGGCCGTCCCAGCGGAGCCGCAGGACGACGTTCTGGGTGCCGCCGCCGATCCGGGTGACGTCGGAGACGGTGCCGCCCAGCCCCTGCCGGTTCCCCCAGCGGGTCAGGGCCCCCAGGTCGACGACGTCGGGGGACAGCCAGTCCGGCTGGATCGTTGCGGGCACCGCGGGCACGCTACGGCGGGTGCCGCGCGCCGTCAGGGGGCGTCGCGGCGGGCACGCACGCGGCCTTGAAAGAGTCCACAACGGCAGCCGCCGACGGTGGGTGACAGCGGTCACCGCCGGCGGCCAGGGTGCACGCATGAACAGCCAGAGCGAGGCGCCCGCCCAGCCCGGTCCGGCCTTCGGGCTGTGGTACGACTTCCGCAACCCGGACCCGGCACGGTCGTTCGGATCGTTCTACGCCGAGGTGCTCGACCAGATCGCCTGGGCCGAGCAGAAGGGCCTCGACTCGGTCTGGCTGACCGAGCACCACTTCTGCGACGACGGCTACAGCCCGTCCCCGTTCGTGATCGGGTCCGCGATCGCACAGCGCGTATCCCGGATGCGCATCGGCACCAACCTGATCGTCTCACCGCTGCACGACCCGGTCCGGCTGGCCGAGGACGCCGCGACCCTGTCGCTGCTGTCCGGTGGCCGCTTCGACCTCGGCGTCGGCCAGGGGTACTGGGCCCGGGAGTTCGAGGCGTTCGGCCGGAAGGTGACCCAACGGCCGAGCCTGCTGGAGGAGGGTGTCGAGGTCATCCGCCGCGCCTGGTCGGGCTCCGCGGAGGGTTTCGAGGGCAAGCGGTACCGGCTGCCGCCGTTGCCGGTGACCCCGGTCCCCGAGACGGCGCCGCAGCTGTTGGTCGGGGCGATGGCCGACGTCGCGATCGAGCGGGCCGCCCGCATCGGCGACGGGTTCCTCTCCACCCAGAACGCCCACCACCGCAGCTACCTCGACGCGCTCGGCCGGCTCGGTCGCCCGGTCGCCGACGCCCGGATCTACGCCGGGCAGTGGGCGATCGTCGCCGAGGACCCGGAGAAGGTCTGGTCCCGGATCGGCGAGCACGCGCTCTACCAGCTCAACGAGTACATCTCCTGGGGTGCGTTCGGCCCGCCGGAGACGATGCCCCGCTTCACCGACCCGGCCCAGATCATCGAGGCCGGCGCCTACCAGCTGATGGACGCCGAGGCCGCGATCGGCCACTTCACCGAGCTGCTGCGCGACACGCCGCAGATCCGGGACGTGCACTTCTGGGCGATGCTGCCCGGCGAGCCGGTCGAGAGCGGCTCCGAGCGGATCGCCTACCTGGCGGACAAGGTCGTGCCCGCGCTGCGGGAGCGGCTACGGGCGGGGTCGTGACCGAACTGCTCGTCACCGAGTTCGCGGACCGCGCCCGCCTGCACCACCCGCACCGGGAGATCGTCGGCTACGCGCACGGCGAGGAGGTGCTCCGTTACGACTACGCCCGGTACTGCGAGCGGGTCGCCCGCCTCGCCGGCGCGTTGCGGCGGTGGGGGGTGAGCCCGGGCGACCGGGTGGGCACGCTGTGCTGGAACCACCACCGTCACCTGGAGCTCTACGCGGCGGTTCCGCTGGCCGGGGCGGTGCTGCACACGATCAACCTGCGGCTGTCCGCGGAGGAGATCGCCTACATCGCCGGGCACGCCGACGACCGGCTGATCGTCGCCGACGCGGACCTGATGCACCTGCTCGACGGGGTCGACCCCGAGCTGGGTGTGCTCGACTCCGGTGACGCCTACGAGGCGTTCGTCGACCGGGGCCCGCCGCTCACGACCCCGCCCGAGCGCTCCGAGCACGACCTCGCGGTGCTCTGCTACACCTCCGGCACGACCGGGCGTCCGAAGGGTGTCGGTTACCCGCACCGTGGCCTCTACCTGCACACCTTTGCCGCCTGCTTGGCCGATGGGCACGCCGTGTCGGGTCGTGACACCGTCCTGCACGTCGTGCCGTTGTTCCACGCCAACGCCTGGGGCGTGCCGTACGCGGCCACGATGGTCGGGGCGAAGCAGGTGCTGCCCGGCCCGCACCCCACCGTGGACGAGATCGCGCACATCGTGGAGCGCGAGGGCGTGACCTATCTCGGCATGGTCCCGACCGTGGCGACCGATCTGCTCGACCACGTCCGCGCGCACGGCACGGACCTCTCCTCGGTGCGTGCCCTCGTGCTGGGCGGGTCGACGCCGTCGCTGGAGCTGATCCGCGGCTGGGAGGAGCGTGGCGTCCCGGTCTTCCAGGGCTGGGGGATGACCGAGATCTCCCCGATGGCGACCTTCACCCGCGATATCGACCCCCCGGCCGACGACGACGAGCGCCACCGGCGCACCCGGAGCCAGGGCCGGCTGCTGCCCGGACTGCAGTGGCGCATCGTCGACGACGACGGCGCCGAGCTGCCCCGCGACGGCGTCGCCTCCGGGGAGCTGCTGATCCGGGGGCCGTGGGTGGCGACGTCGTACTACCTCGGGGAGGCACCCGACCGGTTCGTCGACGGCTGGCTGCGCACCGGCGACGTGGCCACGATCGACCCGGGCGGACGGCTGCGGATCGTGGACCGGGCCAAGGACCTGATCAAGAGCGGTGGTGAGTGGATCAGCTCGATGGCGCTGGAGGAGGCGCTGCTGGCCGACCCCGACGTCGCCGAGGCGGCAGTGATCGCGGTGCCGCACCACCGGTGGCAGGAACGGCCGCTCGCGGTCGTCGTCCTGCGCCGGGGCCGCCGGACCGGCGGGGAACAGCTGCGCACCCGGCTCCGCGGCCGGGTGCCGCGGTGGTGGCTGCCCGAGGACGTCGTCACGGTCGACGCCCTGCCCCGCACCAGTGTCGGGAAGACGGACAAGCGGTGGCTGCGCACGCAGTACGCCGGCACGACCGATAAGGAGTGATCGAGATGGCGTTCCTCGAGGTGGAGGAGGGCAAGCGGGTCTACTACGAGCACCACGCGGGCACCGGACGCCCGGTCGTGCTGGTGCACGGGTGGGCCGCTGACGCACGCTGCTGGGACACGACGCTGATCGCGCTGCTCGCGGCCGGGCACTCGGTCACCACGATCGAGCACCGCGCGTGCGGCCGGTCGGACAAGGACTTCGCCGACACCTCGATCGCGGCGATCGCCTCCGACGTGGTCGCCCTGGTCGAGCATCTCGGCCTGCGCGAGCCGGTGCTCAACGGGTGGTCGCTGGGTGGGGCGGTCGTCGTCGAGGCCGCCCGGCGGCTCGGCGCGAACCTGGGCGGGCTGGTGCTCACCGGCGGTGCGACCCCGCGCTACACCGCCGCCGAGGGCTGGCCCCACGGCGGTACCCCGGACGACGTCGAGGGTGTGCTCGCGGGCCTGGCCGCCGACCGGCCCGGCACGTTCCGCGCGGTCGCCGAGGCGGTCTGCGTGAAGCCGGTCGGCGCGCCGGTGGTGGAGTCCATCTGGCTGGCGTTCCTGGAGTCCGGCCCGGGGGCCGGGGCCACGTTGCGCGACCTCGCGCACCTCGACCAGCGCGAGATCCTGCCGACCATCGACCGGCCGGTGCTGCTGCTGTGCGGACGGGAGGACGGCTTCGTCTCCTTCGACGGCGTGGCCGCGTCCCGCGCGCTGTTCCCGGACGCCCGGCTGGTCGAGTTCGGTGGCTGCGGCCACGCACCGTTCCTGGAGGACGGCGAGACCTACCGCACCGAGCTGCTGGGATTCCTGGCCGGTTCGGGAACCTGAGGATGGGCCGGACCTGGGTGGTCACCGGCGGTTCGCGCGGGATCGGGCGGGCCGTCGTCGACCGTGCCCTCGACGAGGGGGACACGGTGCACGTGCTGGCCCGTTCGGTGGACCCGGACGGCTGGCCCGCGGCGGTGCGGGAGCGCGTGCACCCGGTCCCGACCGACATCGCCGACGTCGGCTCGGTCGAGCGGGCGATCGCTGCGGTCGCGCAGGCGTCGGGAGCGATCGACGTGCTCGTCCAGGCGGCCGGTGTGCACCGGGGCGGTCGCCTGGACCGGCTCGGCGACGAGGCGTGGGACGAGGTCCTCACCACCAACCTGACCGGGGCGTTCCGGGTGGCGCGCGCCGCGCGCCCGCTGCTCTCCGCCGACTCCTCGGTGATCAACATCGGGGCGGTGGTCGGGCTGCGCGGGTACCCGGGCGACGCGGCGTACGGCTCGGCGAAGGCCGGCCTGTCCGGCCTCACGCAGACGTTGGCGATGGAGCTGGCCCCGTACCGGGTGCGGGTGAACCTGGTGGTCCCGGGTTTCGTCGACACGACGATGACCGCCGGCATCTCGGAGAGCTCGCGGGATGCCCTCGTCGAGGGGATCCCGCTCGGGCGGCCCGGGCGGCCGGAGGAGATCGCCGACGTGGTGTGGTGGGTGGCCGGCGCGAGCTACATGACCGGCTCGACGGTCGCCGTCGACGGTGGGTTGCTCGCCTCGTTCGGCGCACCCCGGTCGCTGCCGCACGCGGCCGGCTGACCCTCCGCACACGACGGTGCCCCGCAGCGATCCGGCTGCGGGGCACCGTCTGTCGTGTGTGGGTGATCAGGGCGCGACGAACACCGCGGTGGTGTGCTCGGTGTCCAGGAACTCCTTCACCGACGAGATCTTCCCGTCCCGCACGGTGAACAGGAAGTGGTAGAGGTTGTTGTAGACGCGCCCGTTCTTGAGCTCGGTGTAGGACTCGGTCTCCACCGCGACCCGCTCGCCCTCGGCGGTGAAGGCGTGCGGGGTCAGCCGGATCGCGCCGGTGGTGGTCGACTCGGCGATCCCGGACACCATCTCCTTGAAGCCGGCCTTGTCCTTGGTGCCGGAGATGCCGGGGATGTTCCCGGCGACCCACCAGGTGGCGTCGTCGGTCATCCGGGAGAGGATCCCGTCGACGTCGCCGCTGGAGAAGACCTGCATGAACTCGGTGATGGTCGCCTTGTTGCGTTCTTCGAGCGTGCTCATGGGTTCACCTCGTGGTCGGGGAGGTTCCCGCCCGGGGGGCGGGCGGGGTCAGCTGACGGACGACCATGTCCGCGTACCGGTCGGCGATCTCGTCGATCGTCAGCCGGCCGGACGGGTCGAACCACTCGTTGGGTCCGTTGATCAGGTCGAGGATCGCCAGGGAGGACAGCCGTGGGTCGGGGCAGTCGAACTCGCCCGCCTCGACCCCCTCGGCCAGGTGCCGGGCGATCCGGCGCTGGTAGTCGCGGCGGTAGGCCTGCACGGCCTCCAGCCGTTCCGGGGACAGGGCACGCAGCTCACGCCCGGCCACCCACCACGCGTCGCGGTTGGCGCCCATGTGTGTGACGTGCGCGCGGGCCAGGCGGGCCAGGCGTTCGCCGTACCCGCCGGGTCCGTCGAGCAGGGGCATCTGCTCGACGATCATGTCGCGGTCGACGACGTAGATCGTCTCGAGGAGGAGTTCCTCCTTGTTGCGGAAGTGGTGGTAGAGCGACGCGGCCTGCATCCCGGCCGCGTCGGCGAGCGCCCGCATGCCGACGCCGTGGTAGCCGTGCTCCCGGAACATGCGGCTGGCCAGGGCCACGATCTCGGCCCTGCGGGCGCTTCCCCGGGCGGGCCGACCCCCGTTGCTCCGATCGGTGCTCAGGATCGGAGACCTTGTCATCGTTCCCCCTCCGGGGTGGTCGGGCGTCGTCGCGGCGGGTCGGCGGACGGCGCGTCCGCCCCGACGGCACCGTCAGGCGGGGATCGGCGCCTGCACGCCCATCTTCTTCAGCTCCGGGGCGACCTTCTCGCCGAAGAGCTTGAGGCTGGCCCGGACCTTGTCGAAGGGCAACCCGGCGAACGACGGGGCGACGTTGGGCTGGTGGTCGCCGAACAGCTCCAGGCGGTGCCGGTACTTCTCGATGATCTGCTCCGGGGTCCCCCAGATCTGGGTGTCGGCGTAGCCGGCCGCGGCCGCCTCCATCCCGGCCTCGCGGATCATGTCCGCACCGGCCTGGTAGGCCTCGTAACCCTTGGTGTCCCGCCAGTGTTCGCCGGCGAAGTCGTAGTGCTTGACCACGGAGAGGAAGTACCGCGAGAGGTAGTCGCGGGCGGTCTGTTCGGCGACCTCGGGGTCCTCGTGGCAGTAGATGAAGTCCTGGGTGAGGACCGGGCCGGGCTCGGTGCCGTGCGCGTCGCGATAGCACTCGCGGTAGCGCTCGATGGCCGGCACGTGCAGCTCGGCCGGGTACTGCATGAAGGTCATCATCCGGGCGCCGACCTTGGCCACGGCGGGCACGGAGTCGGGCGACATCGCGACGCCGTAGATCCGGTCGTTCCAGCTGCGGTCGGCCTCCGGGGCCGGGCGGACGCTGACCCTGGGCTGCGGGAAGAACGGGCCCTCGTTCTCGACGACGCCGTTCTTCAGGCCGGCCAGGATCATCGGGGCCGCCTCGTCGAAGCGGCCGCGGGACTCGTTCATGTCCTGGCGGAAGCCTTCGTACTCCATCTTCGCCAGGCCGCGGCCCATTCCGAAGATCGCCCGGCCCTCGGAGAGGATGTCGAGCATCGAGACCTTCTCGACGACCCGCAGCGGGTCGTTCCAGGGCAGGATCACCGCGCCCGTGCCCAGCTTGACCCGGCTCGTGCGGGCGGCCAGGTAGCTCATCAGCTGCAGGTTGTCCGGGCACATCGAGTAGTCGTCGAAGTGGTGCTCGGCTGCCCACACCGAGTCGAAGCCGTACTCCTCGGCGAGCACGCCCAGTTCGGCTTCCTGGCGGAACATCTCCGCGTCACTGAGGTCCTCATGCCAGTTCTGGAACACAAGCAGCACACCGACATCCATGGCGGTTCGCCTCTCTCGAAAGGGGACGGAGGGTTGTCTAACGACCGTTAGGGATGCGATGGTAGTTGCACGCGTCACAGCGGGTCAAGGCAGCAATGGAGGTGACAGGCAGTAATGACACGCCCCCTCACGATCGCTCCGGCTCCCGTGGCCGGTGGCGCCCGGCTCGTTGTCCAGGAGTCGTCGGATCCACTCCCGCGACTGCTCGGCGGCCTGTCCGAGGCCGTGCTCGAGGGCGCCGACACCGAGCAGCTGATCGCCCGGGTGGGGAGCCTGCTCGGACTTCCTGTCGCTCTGCGTGATCGTCGGTTCGGCGTGCGGTCCTGGTCTGCGCCCGCGGTGTTCCGGCTCGACGCCCCGCCCGCGCTCCCGTCCGCCGCCCTCGCCGTACCGGCCGTGGCGCGGGCCACCGCCGGCCTCGGAGCCGTTCGCCGGTCGGTGGTGCTGCCGCCCGCGCCGGTGCACGGGCTGACCCGGCGGCACCTGCTCGCGGCACTCGTCGTCGAGGGTGAGGTCGTCGGCTATCTCGACGTCGGCGAGCTGGGGCGTCCCCTCACCGCGGCGGACTCGCACCTCGCGGAGCAGGCGGCGGCGATCCTCTCGGTGCTGCAGCTCGGCGAGGTCCGTACGGAGCGGGCGGTGGCGCGCAACCGCGACGACGTGCTGGCCGACCTGCTGCGGGGTACCCGTCCGGACCCCGACCTGCGGCGGCTCGCCCTGCAGGTGGGCCTGGACCCGGCCGCGGGGCATGTGCTGGTGTGGTGCCCGGTGCGGGCCGGACGGTCCACGCAGGACTGCCGTGGCGAGGTGGCCGACGCGCTCGGTGCCGTGCTCGGTGCGCAGCCCGCGGTGCTCGCCGAGCCGGACGCGGTGGTCGCGCTCGTCGAGGTCCCCGGCGACCCGAGTCCGGCGGAGCTGCGCACCCTGCACCGGCGGCTGCGCGAGGGCCTGGACGGTGTCGAGACGGCCACCGGTGTCCGGCGGGTGGTGGTGTCCGGCCCGGTGCGCGACGTGTCCGGATTCCCGGCAGCCCTGGCCGAGACGACCGAGGTCGACGGCATCGCCGATGCGCTCGGGGGAGGGGCCGAGGTGGTGCCGGTGACCGAGCTCAGCACGCTGCGGCTGGTCGTGAACGGCGACCGGGCGGGCGTCGCGGTCCGGTTCGCCGAGCAGTGCCTGGGTCCGCTGCGGCGCAGCGACGCGGAGTCCGGTGGCGACCTGGTCGAGACGCTGCGGTGCTACCTCGCGGCCGGTGCGCAGGTCCGCGCTGCCGCGAAGGCGCTCGGGGTGCACGAGAACACCGTCCGCTACCGGCTCGGCCGGATCGAGCACCTGACCGGTCTGGATGCGCGCCGGTTCGACACGCTGCTCGCCGCCCAGCTGGCGTTCCAGGTCGAGGGCCTCACCACCGGCGAGGTCCGGTGACCGCACCGGGGCGAACGGCCGGCGGGCTCGACCGGACCGTGCTGTCGCTGGCCGCCGGCCGGGTCGTCGTCCTCGTCGACGGACGCGGCGGCGGCTCGCTCGTCGTCGCCGCCGACCGGGTGGACCGCCGGTCGATGGCGTTCGTCGTCCGGCACACCTCCGGCTTCGTCTGCGTCGCGCTGGACGGGTACGACTGCGACCGGCTGGGCCTTCCGTCGATGGCCGGCGCCGGGCGCCGTCCGGTCCTCACCGTGACGGTCGACGCCGCCGCCGGGATCACCACCGGCATCTCGGCCGCCGACCGGGCCCGCACCGCCCGCGTGCTCGCCGACGCCGCCACGGCGCCACGCGACCTGACCCGCCCCGGCCACGTCGTCGGGGTGCGGACGGCCGACGGCGGGGTGCTGGCCGAGCCCGGGACCGCCGAGGCCGCGGTCGACCTCGCCCGGCTCGCCGGGTGCCGCCCGGCAGGGGTGTACGCGCAACTCGTCCGGGCCGACGGCGCGACAGCGGGCCCGGACGACCTGGCCGCGTTCGCCGCGGCGCACGGTCTCGACACCGTCTCCACCGACGAGGTGGTCGAGCACCGCCGCCGCACCGAGCTGTCCGTCGAGGCCGTCGCACGCTGCCGGATGCCCACCCGCCACGGCGAGTTCACCGCGGTCGGCTACCGGTCGCACCCGGACGGGGGCGAGCACCTCGCCCTCGTCGCCGGCGCGGTGTCCGGACGCTCCGACGTGCCGGTGCACGGGCACGAGGAGTGCCTGTGCGGCGACGTCCTCGGCTCCCGGGCCTGCGCGTGCCGGGCCGAACTGGACGCGGCACTGGCCGCGGTCGTCGCGCACGGCTGCGGTGTCGTGCTGTACCGGCGCCGGTCCGGCGGCGTGTTCGGCCACGCGCCGTCCGTGGGCGGGACCGGGCCCGGCCGGGTGCTGCTGGACGCGGTGCTCACCGACCTCGGTGCCCGGTCGTGGCGCCCGGTCCTGCCCGCGACCGGGACCGCCGAAGCGGCGTCCTGACCGCGCTGGAGACCTCGACAACCGCGGCGGCGACGGCCGGTTGTCCGCCCACCCGGGCCTCCCTAGCGTCCCCGGGACCATCCACACCCACGGAAGGACAGTGATGAGCGTCGAGGACGGCCTGCGGGGCAGCATCGCGATCGTGACCGGCGCCGCGCAGGGCATCGGCCGGGCCACCGCGCTGCGGCTCGCGGCCGAGGGCGCGCTCGTGGCCTGCGCCGACATCCAGGACTGCAGCGAGACGGTGGCACTGGCCGACAAGGACGGCGGCCGGGCCGTGGCCGTCGAGCTGGACGTGCGGCGCGCGGCCGACTGGGAGGGCGTCGTCCGCACGCTGGTGTCCGAGCACGGCCGGGTCGGGCTGCTCGCGAACGTCGCGGGCGTGGTGAACCTGCAGAGCCCGGACACGGTCGTCGACCTCACCGAGGAGGCCTGGCAGACCGTGATCGACACCGATCTCAAGGGTGTCTGGCTCGGGATGCGCGCGGTGATCCCGCAGATGGTCGAGGCCGGCGGCGGGCGGATCGTCAACATCGCGTCGATGGCAGCGCTGCGCGGGCTGCCCAACCTGGCGTCCTACTCGGCGGCCAAGGGCGGGGTCGTCGGGCTGACCCAGCAGGCGGCATTCGAGTACGCCGACCGCGGCGTGCTGGTCAACGCCATCGCCCCCGGCACCATCGACACCCCGATCCTGGCCGGGATCACCGACGAGATGCGCGAGGCGAACGCGAACGCGCACCTGATCCGGCGGCTCGGTCGCCCCGAGGAGATCGCCGCGATGGTGGCCTACCTGTTCCGCGAGGGTTCGTTCCAGACCGGGCTGACCTTCCCCGTCGACGGTGGCTGGGCCGCGAAGGGGAACTTCTGATGTGGGACTTCAGCACCGACCCCGAGTTCCAGGAGAAGCTGGACTGGGTCGACGCGTTCGTCCGGGACCAGGTCGAGCCGCTCGACCTGGTTCTGGGCGATCCCTACGACAAGACCGACGAGACGGCCCGGCGCCTGATCGCCCCGCTGCGCCGGCAGGTCCGCGACCGCGGGCTGTGGGCGGCGCACCTGCGACCCGAGCTGGGCGGGCAGGGCTACGGCCAGGTCCGGCTGGCGTTGCTCAACGAGCTGCTCGGCCGGTCACGCTGGGCGCCCTCGGTGTTCGGCTGTCAGGCCCCCGACTCCGGCAACGCCGAGATCCTCGCCCGTTTCGGCACACCGGAGCAGAAGCGGCGTTACCTGCAGCCGCTGCTGGACGGGGAGATCTCCTCCTGCTACTCGATGACCGAGCCGCAGGCCGGTGCCGACCCGACGCTGTTCACCACCCGGGCCGTGCGCGACGGTGACGACTGGGTGATCGAGGGCGAGAAGTGGTTCTCCTCGAACGCGCGGCACTCGTCGTTCCTGATCGTGATGGCGGTGACCGACCCGGACGCGGCGCCGCACCAGGCCATGTCGATGTTCATCGTCCCGCGCGAGACGCCGGGGTTGACCATCGTGCGCGACGCCGGTGTCGGCACCGAGTCGCCGGAGCACTCCAGCCACGCCTACCTGCGCTACGAGGGCGTGCGCGTGCCCGTCGATCACCTGCTCGGGGAGCGCGGCCAGGCCTTCGCGATCGCCCAGACCCGCCTCGGCGGCGGTCGGATCCACCACGGAATGCGCACGATCGCGCAGATGCGCAAGGCGTTCGACCTCATGCTGGAACGCGCGGTCTCCCGGACCACCCGGCACGGCAGGCTCGCCGACATGCAGTCCACGCAGGACAAGATCGCGGAGAGCTGGATCGACCTCGAGCAGTTCCGGCTGCTCCTGCTGCGGACCGCGTGGCTGATCGATGAGCACCAGGACTACCGGGCCGTTCGCAAGGACATCGCGGCGGTGAAGGTCGCGATGCCGCGGGTGTACCACGACGTGGTGCAGCGGGCGATGCAGCTGCACGGCGCGCTGGGGATCTCCAACGAGATGCCGTTCTCGGCGATGATGGTCGACGCGCAGGTGATGGCGATCGCGGACGGTCCGACCGAGGTGCACCGCCAGACGCTGGCCCGCCAGCTGCTGCGCGACGTCCCCCCGGGCGAGCCGCTGTTCGGGTCGGGGCACCTGCCCACCCGCACCGAGGCGGCTCGCGCGCACGTCGCGGCGCGGCTCGAGCACCTCGTCGCGAACGCGTGACGACGGCGGGACGGCGCCTATCAGCGGATCCGCGAGGCGATCACCGCCGGCGCCGAGAACATGTGACGGCGTGCCCCGACCGGTCCTGTGCGCTGGACCGTTAGGGTGTAGGCAGGACCACCGATGCTCCCCCCATCTCCGAAGGACTGATCGCATGAACGCACGGACCCGCCGCTCCCTTGCGGTCACCCTCGGCCTGGCCGGCGTGGTGCTCCCGCTGACCGCCGGCTTCGCCTCGGCCGAGGAGGAGTCGACCACCGGCTACCCGAGCACCCAGAGCCCGACGCAGGGCCTGTCGGCCCTGGAGGCGACGCTGGGTGAGGGGGCCTTCGGCTTCAACGACGCCCTCAACGGCGACAACCGCCCGGACGGCGCGAACGGCGTCGAGA
>CBIHNM010000036.1:0-21407 GCA_966211265.1 uncultured Pseudonocardia sp. | reverse complement strand
GCGCGCGCCGCGATCGCCGAGGCCGACGTCGTGCTCGTCGCGCCGTCCAATCCGGTCGTCTCGATCGGCACGATCATCGCCGTCCCCGGCGTCGCGCAGGCGCTCGTCTCGACCCCGGCGAAGATCGTCGGGCTGTCGCCGATCGTCGGCGGCCGCCCGGTCCGCGGGATGGCCGACGCCTGCCTGGCCGCGCTCGGGGTCCAGACCAGCGCCGAGGGGGTCGGGCGGCACTACGGCGGGCGCGGCGAGGGCGGCCTGCTCGACGGCTACCTGGTGCACACCGGCGACAGCGCCGAGGTCGCGGGCGCGCAGGTCCGTGAGGTGCCGCTGCTGATGACCGACGTGGAGGCCACCGCCGAGATGGCGCGCCGAGCGTTCGAGCTGGCCGGGGTCGGGAGTTGACCGACCCGGCGGCCGGTCCGGTCGAGGTCCCCGACCACGCCAGCACCGGCGGGCTGAGCATCCTGCCCGTTCCCGGACTGCCCGAGTTCCGCCCGGGTGACGACCTGGCCGCCGCCCTCGCCGACGCCGCCCCCTGGCTCGCCGACGGCGACGTGCTCGTCGTCACCAGCAAGATCGTGTCCAAGGTGGAGGGCCGTCTGGTCCCGGCGCCGGAGGACCCGGACGAGCGCGACGTGCTGCGGCGGCGGCTGGTCGACCAGGAGACCGAGCGGATCCTGGCGCGGCGGGGCAGGACGCTGATCGTGGCCGGCAAGCTGGGGATCGTGCAGGCCGCGGCCGGGATCGACGGCTCCAACGTGCGTCGCGACGAGCTGGCGCTGCTGCCGGCCGACCCGGACGCCAGCGCCGAGGCCCTGCGGGGGGCGCTGCGCGAGCGTCTCGGGATCGACGTCGCCGTCGTCGTCACCGACACGATGGGCCGCACCTGGCGGGTGGGGCAGACCGACATGGCGATCGGCTCGTCCGGGGTACCGGTGCTGCACCGCTACGGCGGCGCCGTCGACGCCCAGGGCAACGACCTGCTCGTCACCGAGATCGCGCTCGCCGACGAGCTGGCCGCGGCCGCCGACCTGGTCAAGGGCAAGCTGGGGGCGGTGCCGGTCGCGGTCGTGCGCGGGATGGCCCCCGCCGACGACGGCTCGTCCGCCCGCGAGCTCGTCCGCCCGGTCGAGGAGGACATGTTCTGGCTGGGCACCGACGAGGCGATCGGTCGCGGTCGCCGCGAGGCGGTGCTGCTGCGGCGCAGCACCCGTGACTTCGACGCCGGGACGCCGGTCGACCCGGACGCGCTGCGCCGCGCCGTCGGCGTCGCGCTGACCGCGCCGTCGCCGCACCACTCGACGCCGTTCCGCTTCGTCTGGCTGCGCGACCCCGGGCGCCGCACGGCGCTGCTCGACGCGATGCGCGAGCGCTGGGCGGCGGACCTGGCCGCGGACGGGCGGCCCGCCGACGAGATCGACCGCCGGCTGGCCCGCGGCGACCTGCTGCGCCGGGCCCCGGAGGTGGTGCTCGCGTTCCGCACCGGGGACGGCATGCACGACTACCCCGACCCCGCCCGCTCGGCCGCCGAGCGGGACATGTTCACCGTCGCCGGGGGAGCGGCCGTGCAGTCGCTGCTGGTCGCGCTGGCCGCGGAGGGACTGGCGTCGTGCTGGGTCGGGTCGACGATCTTCGCCGCCGATCTCGTCCGGGCCCGGCTCGGTGTGGGCGAGGACTGGGAGCCCCTCGGCGCGGTCGCGGTCGGGACGCCGGCCGAGCCGCTGGCCCCGCGCCCGCCGCGGGACCCGGGCGAGGGGTTGGTGCAGTGGTGACCGCGGTGCCGCGGGCCCGGGCACCGCGCGAGCGGCGACGGGGCGTGCCGACGTGGTAGCCGCGGGCGTGGCGGCGCGTGAGCTGGCGGCCTGGGAGCCGGTCGGGGAGGCCCAGCTCGCCCTGCGCGAGGCGCTGCAGGCGTTCCTGGCCGCACGCCCCGACGACGGCTGCGACCGCGCGTGCGAGCCGGGGCACCTGACCGCGTCGGCGCTGGTGCTCGACGCGGCGGGCAAGCACACGCTGCTGACCCTGCACCCGCGCGTCGGGCGCTGGATCCAGCTCGGCGGGCACTGCGAGCGGGGCGACGCGACGCTGCGCGACGCGGCCCTGCGCGAGGCGCGCGAGGAGTCCGGGATGGACGGACTGGAGATCGGCGAGCACCCGCTGCACGTCGACGTGCACCCGGTGACGTGCTCGCTCGGGATCCCCACCCGGCACCTCGACGTCCGGTACCTGGTGCGCGCGCCGGCCGGGGCCCGGCCGCGGATCAGCGACGAGTCGCTGGACCTGGCCTGGTGGCCGGTGGACGAGCTGCCCGCCGGCAGCGACACCGTCGCCACGATGGTCGCGGCCGCTCAGCGCCAGAAGAACAGCGCGCCGTAGCCGGTCGCGGCGAGCGAGGTGTCGCCGCCGACGGAGCCGAACAGGCCCAGCGCCCCGGAGAAGAACGCCGAGCCGACGCCCGGCACGACCAGGATCAGCAGGAGCAGCACGATCGGCGCCCACGGCCGGACCTGCTGGCCCAGCTTCTGCGCCGGTGGCGGCAGGTAGGGCTCCAGCGCGCCGTAGCCGTCGAGGCCGGGGATCGGCAGGATGTTCAGCACGAACGCGATCACCTGGAACAGCGCCAGCGCCGAGAGCCCGGCGGCGAGCACCGGTGGCATCGACACGACGCCGACCACGATCGTCAGCACGACCCCCAGCAGCAGGTTCATCGACGGGCCGGCCACCGACATCGCCGACCGCCAGGCCCGCGAGCGGATCGCCCAGTGGTTGATCCACACGGCGCCCCCGGGCAACGGGATGCCCCCGATCAGGAGAATGATCAGCGGCAGGACGAACGAGTAGCCGACGTCGGTGTAGCGCCGGAAATCGAGGGTGAGATATCCCTTCTGCGCGACCGAGGTGTCCCCGCCGCGGTAGGCGACGATCGCGTGCCCGAACTCGTGCAGGCACAGCGACACGGCCCACCCCGCGAGCACCACCAGCACGATCCCGGTGATCGCCAGGGCCTCCGACCGCGCGCTGGTCGCGACCACGCAGAGCACACCACCGACCACCGCGACGCCGACGAGAAGGAGGAACCAGGGACTGACGCGACGTGCGGGGAGCGACATGTACCCAGTCTGCCGAATCGTCTAAACGGGTATCGGCAGCCCATCACTCGTTCGGCAGAGTCGGCTTGCTTTCGGGGAACCTCAGCGCTGTACTTACAGAGGTGTCATTCGCCGGTGTTACGGGGAGGTGGGCGAGTGGACGACGTCGAGTTGTTCATGCGCGGGTTCGGACCGGGTGGGTCCGTGGCCGTGGTGGACGAGACGATCCAGGACCAGGACGCACAGGTGCTCCAGCTGCGCGATCTTCTGGAGGACGCGTCGGGGGAGGAGATTCCGGACTGGCAGGAGCGTGCGCTCTGCGCCCAGACCGACCCCGAGGCGTTCTTCCCGGAGAAGGGCGGGTCCACCCGGGAGGCCAAGCGCATCTGTTCCGGCTGCGAGGTCCGGGCCGAGTGCCTGGAGTACGCACTGGCGCAGGACGAGCGTTTCGGCATCTGGGGCGGGCTGTCCGAGCGGGAGCGCCGCCGGCTGCGCCGCGCCGCGGTCTGAACGCAGCAGGCAGGGGGAACCGGGTCCGGGCCGTCACGGCGGTCCGGACCTTCTTCGTGTCCGGGCACGGCCGCCGCCCCGGGAGCCCCGGGACGGGCGGCGACCGTGCCCTCAGCCGCCGCCGTCGACGGCGTCCGGCTCGATGTTGAGGTACTCCGCGACCTGCTCGACGAGCACCTCGTGGACCAGGTCGGCCAGGTCCTCGCCGTCTCGGGCACGGGCCTCTAGCGGGCGGCGGTAGAGCACGATCCGGGCCCGCGTCGGCATCCCGGCGTGGTCCACGCCGGCCGGCACCAGGTGCGCCAGCGGCACCCCGACGTCGGCGAGCACACCCGACCCCCACACGACCTCGTCCGGCGAGGTGTTCTCCACCACCGGCACGTCGTCGACGGCCAGGTCCAGCTCGGTGAGCTCGGGACCCCAGCGCGACTCGATCGGTTCCAGCGCCTCGAGCACCTTCGCGTCGAAGCGTTCGGCCCGGGTCCGGAACGCGGGCGTGGTCACCGGGAACATCATTCCGCGCAGCCCCCGGCCGCGACGGTCCCGGCGGCGAGGGGCGCGGCGGAGCACGCGATGTGCAGTGGACACGTGTGCAGTCTAGAGGCGTCCTGCGCCGTGTGGACCAGAGTGCGGCCTCCCGCGCCGCGCGGCCGGGTGGTCGGGAGGGCCCGCGGGCCGGCCCCGGGCCCCTCCGGTGGACCACAGCGAGTCGCAGCGCGGCACTCGGTGTGGCAGGGGCTATCGTCGGGCGCGTGTTGAGTGTGCGGAGATGTTCACGGACGGGCTGCACCGAGCTCGCCGTCGCCACGCTCACCTATGTCTACGCCGACTCCACGGCCGTCGTCGGGCCGCTCGCCACCCAGGCCGAGCCGCATTCCTACGACCTCTGCACCCCGCACGCGCACAACCTGACCGCGCCGCGGGGGTGGGAGGTCGTGCGGTTCGAGGGTGAGTTCACCCCGCCGCAGCACGCGGCCGAGGACCTCACCGCGCTCGCCGACGCCGTGCGCGAGGCGGGCCGGGTGGACCGACCGGTGGAGATCGTCGCCGGCGCCGGGTCGACCGGGCGGCGTGGGCACCTGCGGGTCCTGCCCGCCCCGGCCGACGACCAGTAGGACTCACCCGCCCGGGCGATGGCCGGTGACCCGTACCGGTAGGGTTCGTCGCCGTGCCTGACCTGTCGGCGATCGTGAAGGCCTATGACATCCGTGGTGTCGTGGGCGAGCAGCTCGACGAGGGCACCGCGCGTGCCCTCGGTGGCGCCACGGCCCGCCTGGTCGCGGCCGACGCCCCGGCACCGCGGGCGGTCGTGGTCGGACGCGACATGCGCGACTCGTCCCCGGGCCTGGCCGCCGCGTTCGCCGAGGGCGTCACCGGGCAGGGCCTCGACGTCGTCGACATCGGTCTGGCCAGCACGGACATGCTCTACTACGCGGCCGGCTCGCTCGACCTGCCCGGCGCGATGTTCACCGCGAGCCACAACCCCGCGCGCTACAACGGGATCAAGCTCTGCCGCGCCGGCGCGACCCCGATCGGGCAGGACAGCGGCCTGGAGACGATCCGGCGGGTCTGCGAGCAGGGCGTGCCGGAGGGCCCGGGCGGGGGTGTGGTGCAGCACCGCGACATGCTCGACGGGTACGCGGAGTACCTGCTCTCGCTCGTCGACCTGTCCGGGCTGCGCGAGCTGACCGTCGTCGTCGACGCGGGCAACGGCATGGGCGGGCACACCGTGCCGACGGTGTTCGGCCCGCTGCCGGTGCGAGTGGTGCCGCTGTACTTCGAGCTGGACGGCGAGTTCCCGAACCACGAGGCCAACCCGCTGGACCCGGCGAACCTGGTCGACCTGCGCAAGGCCGTGGTCGAGCACGGCGCGGACCTGGGCCTGGCCTTCGACGGCGACGCCGACCGCTGCTTCGTCGTCGACGAGCGCGGTGAGGCCGTGAGCCCGAGCGCGATCACCGGGCTGGTCGCCGCCCGCGAGCTGGCCCGCGCCGCCGCCGCCGGCGAGACCGACGTCGCCGTGATCCACAACCTGATCACCTCGCGGGCCGTGCCGGAGATCGTCGCCGAGCGTGGTGGCCGCGCGGTGCGCACCCGGGTCGGGCACTCGTTCATCAAGCAGACGATGGCCGAGACGGGCGCCGTGTTCGGTGGCGAGCACTCCGCGCACTACTACTTCCGCGACTTCTGGAAGGCCGACTCGGGCATGCTGGCCGCGCTGCACGTGCTGGCCGCACTCGGCGAGCACCGCGGCGTCGACGCGGGGGCGCCGCTGTCCGGGCTGATGGCCGCCTACGAGCGCTACGCCGCGTCCGGTGAGATCAACTCGACGGTGACCGACCAGGCCGGGCGGGTCGCCGAGGTCGAGCGCCTGTTCGGCGCCCGCGACGGCGTCACCCTGGACACCCTGGACGGCCTGACGGTCTCGCTGGCCGACGGCTCGTGGTTCAACCTGCGGGCCTCGAACACCGAGCCGCTGCTGCGACTGAACGTGGAGGCGGCCGACGCCGCCGCCGTCGACGCGTTGCGCGACGAGGTCCTGGGCGTCGTGCGCGCGTGAGCCCGACCGGCGGCGGCACCGCGCCACCCCGGTCCGGGGTGGTGCGTGGAGCTGCCGACCTCGGGTAGACAGGGCCGTACCCGGTCGGCTGCCGCGCGCGCAGGTGCGACGGTGGCAGCATCGGGTGGAGGAAACGAACGAGGAGAACCGTGGCCGTACAGCTCGACCCCCAGCTGCTCGAGATCCTGGCGTGTCCGTGCGACGAGCACGCCCCGCTGCGGGTGGGCAGTCCGGACGACCCGTCGGCCGACGTGCTGACGTGCAGCTCCTGCGGGCGCCGCTTCCCGGTGGTCGACGGCATCCCGGTGCTGCTGCTGGAGGAGGCCCTGCCGAACGGCGGCACGGCCCCGCGGGACGACGGGTGAGCCCGGTGCTCGACGACACGCTGCTCGCCGATCCGGGCGAGCTGGCCTCGCGCGACTCCACCGGAGTCCTGCGCGCCGCCGCGACGGCCGGGGCCCAGGTCCGGTCGACGGTGCACGCCGCCACCGAGGCCGGGCTGGACACGCTGCGCGGGCACCGTCCGCGCGCGCTGGTGCTGTTGCGCCGACCGGGCGTCTCCGGTGCGGTCGCCGACCTGGTGACGGCGCTGCTCGGTCCGCGCTGCCCGGTGCCGGTCGTGCTGGCCGAGGCCGTCCCGGGCTGGGTCGGCCCGCTGGACGTGGTCATCGCCCACACCACCTCCGACAGCGACCCCGAGCTGGCCGAGTCGGTGGCCGTGGCCGTGCGCCGCGGCGCCGAGGTGGTGCTCTCGGCGCCGGACACCGGCCCGGTGGCCGCGGCCGGTGCCGGTCGGGCCCGGCTGGTGCAGCCGCGGATCCCGGTGCCCGACGGGCTCGGGTTCGCCCACGTGCTGACCACGATGCTGGTCGCGGTGACCGAGATGGAGCTGCTCGAGCCGTCCCCGGAGGTGGGCTGGGAGGCGCTGGCCGACGCGCTCGACGCCGAGGCGGAACGGTGCCATCCCGGGCACGAGCCGTTCGTCAACCCGGCGAAGTCGCTGGCCCTGCGCCTGGCCGAGCACACGCCGCTGCTGTGGGGCGCCGACCCGGTGGCCACCGCGGTGGCCCGGCACGGGGCGGTCGCGCTGAGCACGCGGGCCGGGGTCGTCGCGCACGTCGCGGACCTGGTGCAGGCCGGCACCGAGACCGGGCTGTGCCGCGCGGTCGACCTGGGCGAGGCCGAGCACGACGTGTTCCGGGACCCGTTCGAGGACCCCGCGGGCAGCGACGCCCCACCTCCGCGGCTGGTGCTGCTGGGCACCGGCGAGGAGGACCCGCAGCAGGTCAGCCGCCGCCGTCTGGGTCGGGGGTGGCCGGGCGCCGACCTCGCGCACCCGATCGAGGAGGTGCCGCGCGGTACCCGGGACGCCCCGCTGCTGCGCGCCGCGGTACTCGCGGCGCGGTTCGACATCGCCGCGGTCTACCTCGGCCTGGCCACCAGCGGCACCGCACGCACCTGAGCCCGCCCGGCACCGTCGCGTCGTGGCCGGCGACGTCACGGCCGCCGGACGCCTGACCTGAGAGCGAGGAGACCCGTGGAGCTGTTGGACAACCCGGTGCGGGCCTACGCCTGGGGGTCGCGAACGGTGATCGCGGAGCTGCTCGGGCAGCCGGTGCCCTCGCCGCACCCGCAGGCCGAGCTGTGGCTCGGTGCGCACCCGGCCGCCTCGTCGACGGTGCGGACGGGCGACGGGGACGGCGACCGGCTCTGCGACGTCGTCTCGGCGGACCCGGAGGGGGTGCTCGGGCCCGACCGGCACGAGCGCTGGTCGGGCAGGCTGCCGTTCCTGCTCAAGATCCTGGCCGCGGACGAGCCGCTGAGCCTGCAGGCACACCCGAGCCTGGCCCAGGCCGTGGACGGGTACGCCCGGGAGAACGCCGCCGGGATCGCGGTGGACGCGCCGGACCGCAACTACCGCGACGCCAACCACAAGCCGGAGCTGATCTGCGCGCTCACCGAGTTCGCCGCGCTGGTCGGGTTCCGCGAGCCGGAGCGCACGCTGGAGCTGCTGACCGCGCTCGACGTCCCGGAGCTGGCCGGCTATGCCGAGCTGCTGGCCGGTCAGCCCGGCCCGGACGGGCTGCGCGCGCTGTTCACCACCTGGATCACCCTGCCGCAGACGCTGCTGGACACGCTCGTCCCGGCGCTGCAGGAGGGCGCGGTACGGCTGGCGGCGGCGGACACGCCGTTCCGCGACGACGCCCGGACCCTGCTCGAGCTCTCCGAGCGCTACCCGGGCGACGCCGGGGTGCTGGCCGCGCTGCTGCTCAACCGGGTCACCCTCGCCCCGGGCGAGGCGCTGTACCTGCCGGCGGGGAACCTGCACGCCTACCTGTCCGGCGCCGGCGTGGAGCTGATGGCGAACTCGGACAACGTGCTGCGCGGTGGCCTGACGCCCAAGCACGTCGACGTCCCGGAGCTGCTGCGCGTCCTGGACTTCGCCGCGCCCCCGCCCCCGGTCCGCGCCGGCGCGGCGGAGGGGGACTGGTTGCGCTACGACACCCCGGCCGAGGAGTTCCTGCTGCGGCGCTGGGAGGTCGGCGAGCGGGCGAAGGCCCCGGTGCCCGGTCGCGGCGCCCGGATCATGCTGTGCACGGCCGGCAGCGCCGTCGCGACGTCGCCGTCGGGATCGCTGAGCCTGGACCGCGGCGTCGCGGTGTTCCTGGCCGACGCCGACACCGGGGTCGAGGTCTGCTCGGGCGAGGTGGGCGCGCAGGTGTTCCTGGCCGGCGACGGGCTGTAGCCGCCGCGGGTGCGAGCCGCTCGCGATACGGTCTCCCGCGACATCGCCACGACCCGGGGGGAACGACGTGTCCGCAAGCGGCGGGACCAAGGCCATCATCGCGGCGCTGCTGGCCAACGCCGGTATCGCCCTGGCCAAGTTCATCGGCTACCTGATCACCGGGGCCTCGTCGATGCTGGCCGAGGCCGTGCACTCGGTCGCCGACACGGCCAACCAGGGCCTGCTGCTGCTGGGCGGGAAGCGGGCCCGTCGCGAGGCGACCGAGGAGCACCCGTTCGGGTTCGGGCGCGACCGCTACTTCTACTCGTTCGTCGTCGCGCTGATGCTGTTCACGCTCGGTGCGGCGTTCGCGATCTACGAGGGCATCCACAAGCTGGAGGAACCGGAGCCGCTGACCAGCCCGGTCGTCGCGCTGATCATCCTGGTGGTGGCGATCGTGCTGGAAGGCTTCTCGTTCCGCACCGCGATCTCCGAGTCCCGCCCGCTCAAGGGCGACCGGAGCTGGTGGCGGTTCATCCGCCAGGCCAAGGTGCCCGAGCTGCCGGTGGTGCTGCTGGAGGACTTCGGCGCGCTGATCGGGCTGGTGCTCGCCCTCGGCGGTGTGGGGCTGACCGTGCTGACCGGCGACCCGGTCTGGGACGCGATCGGCACGCTGTGCATCGGCACCCTGCTCGGGATCATCGCGGTCATCCTGGTGATCGAGATGAAGAGCCTGCTGATCGGTGAGGGCGCGCTGCGCCCGGTCCTGGGCACGATCCGTCGCGAGCTCGAGGCCGGCGACGTCGTGGTCCGCTGCATCCACCTCAAGACCCAGTACCTCGGCCCGGAGGAGCTGCTGGTCGCGGCCAAGATCGCGCTGACGCCCGGGCTGCCGGTGGAGCGGGTCGCGGTCGCGATCGACGAGGCCGAGGCCCGCGTCCGCACCGCGGTTCCGGAGGCACGGGTGATGTACCTCGAACCGGACCTGGACCGGACCCCCGTGGGGTGAGCCGCACCCGTCTCCACCGCACGAGAGGAGCTCCCGTCCGGGCCGCCGGGCGTCAGTAGGTGTGCGGGGGCCGGTGGTGCTCGAAGATCAGGCTCGTGCGGGTGCCGGCGACCTCGCGGCGCTCGTTGAGCATCGTGACCAGGTCCCGCAGGGAGCCGGTGTCGGCGGTGGCCACCCGGAGCACGTAGTCGTCGTCCCCGGCCAGGAAGTAGACGTCGCGCACCTCGGGCAGGTGTCCCACCCGCTCGACGAACTCGGCGAGACGGGTCGTCTCGGCGGACCCGGAGGGGGTGCTCGGGCCCGACCGGCACGAGCGCTGGTCGGGCAGGCTGCCGTTCCTGCTCAAGATCCTGGCCGCGGACGAGCCGCTGAGCCTGCAGGCACACCCGAGCCTGGCCCAGGCCGTGGACGGGTACGCCCGGGAGAACGCCGCCGGGATCGCGGTGGACGCGCCGGACCGCAACTACCGCGACGCCAACCACAAGCCGGAGCTGATCTGCGCGCTCACCGAGTTCGCCGCGCTGGTCGGGTTCCGCGAGCCGGAGCGCACGCTGGAGCTGCTGACCGCGCTCGACGTCCCGGAGCTGGCCGGCTATGCCGAGCTGCTGGCCGGTCAGCCCGGCCCGGACGGGCTGCGCGCGCTGTTCACCACCTGGATCACCCTGCCGCAGACGCTGCTGGACACGCTCGTCCCGGCGCTGCAGGAGGGCGCGGTACGGCTGGCGGCGGCGGACACGCCGTTCCGCGACGACGCCCGGACCCTGCTCGAGCTCTCCGAGCGCTACCCGGGCGACGCCGGGGTGCTGGCCGCGCTGCTGCTCAACCGGGTCACCCTCGCCCCGGGCGAGGCGCTGTACCTGCCGGCGGGGAACCTGCACGCCTACCTGTCCGGCGCCGGCGTGGAGCTGATGGCGAACTCGGACAACGTGCTGCGCGGTGGCCTGACGCCCAAGCACGTCGACGTCCCGGAGCTGCTGCGCGTCCTGGACTTCGCCGCGCCCCCGCCCCCGGTCCGCGCCGGCGCGGCGGAGGGGGACTGGTTGCGCTACGACACCCCGGCCGAGGAGTTCCTGCTGCGGCGCTGGGAGGTCGGCGAGCGGGCGAAGGCCCCGGTGCCCGGTCGCGGCGCCCGGATCATGCTGTGCACGGCCGGCAGCGCCGTCGCGACGTCGCCGTCGGGATCGCTGAGCCTGGACCGCGGCGTCGCGGTGTTCCTGGCCGACGCCGACACCGGGGTCGAGGTCTGCTCGGGCGAGGTGGGCGCGCAGGTGTTCCTGGCCGGCGACGGGCTGTAGCCGCCGCGGGTGCGAGCCGCTCGCGATACGGTCTCCCGCGACATCGCCACGACCCGGGGGGAACGACGTGTCCGCAAGCGGCGGGACCAAGGCCATCATCGCGGCGCTGCTGGCCAACGCCGGTATCGCCCTGGCCAAGTTCATCGGCTACCTGATCACCGGGGCCTCGTCGATGCTGGCCGAGGCCGTGCACTCGGTCGCCGACACGGCCAACCAGGGCCTGCTGCTGCTGGGCGGGAAGCGGGCCCGTCGCGAGGCGACCGAGGAGCACCCGTTCGGGTTCGGGCGCGACCGCTACTTCTACTCGTTCGTCGTCGCGCTGATGCTGTTCACGCTCGGTGCGGCGTTCGCGATCTACGAGGGCATCCACAAGCTGGAGGAACCGGAGCCGCTGACCAGCCCGGTCGTCGCGCTGATCATCCTGGTGGTGGCGATCGTGCTGGAAGGCTTCTCGTTCCGCACCGCGATCTCCGAGTCCCGCCCGCTCAAGGGCGACCGGAGCTGGTGGCGGTTCATCCGCCAGGCCAAGGTGCCCGAGCTGCCGGTGGTGCTGCTGGAGGACTTCGGCGCGCTGATCGGGCTGGTGCTCGCCCTCGGCGGTGTGGGGCTGACCGTGCTGACCGGCGACCCGGTCTGGGACGCGATCGGCACGCTGTGCATCGGCACCCTGCTCGGGATCATCGCGGTCATCCTGGTGATCGAGATGAAGAGCCTGCTGATCGGTGAGGGCGCGCTGCGCCCGGTCCTGGGCACGATCCGTCGCGAGCTCGAGGCCGGCGACGTCGTGGTCCGCTGCATCCACCTCAAGACCCAGTACCTCGGCCCGGAGGAGCTGCTGGTCGCGGCCAAGATCGCGCTGACGCCCGGGCTGCCGGTGGAGCGGGTCGCGGTCGCGATCGACGAGGCCGAGGCCCGCGTCCGCACCGCGGTTCCGGAGGCACGGGTGATGTACCTCGAACCGGACCTGGACCGGACCCCCGTGGGGTGAGCCGCACCCGTCTCCACCGCACGAGAGGAGCTCCCGTCCGGGCCGCCGGGCGTCAGTAGGTGTGCGGGGGCCGGTGGTGCTCGAAGATCAGGCTCGTGCGGGTGCCGGCGACCTCGCGGCGCTCGTTGAGCATCGTGACCAGGTCCCGCAGGGAGCCGGTGTCGGCGGTGGCCACCCGGAGCACGTAGTCGTCGTCCCCGGCCAGGAAGTAGACGTCGCGCACCTCGGGCAGGTGTCCCACCCGCTCGACGAACTCGGCGAGACGGCTGCGCGCATCCGCCTGCAGCCGCACCGAGATCATCGCCTGCAGCGGGTGCCCGGTCGCCGCCGGATCGACGTCGGCGTGGTACCCGCGGATCACCCCGCGCTCGCGCAGCGCGCGGATCCGGCCCAGGCACGTCGACGGGGCGATCCCGACCTGCTCGGCGAGCGCGCTGTTCGGGGTGCGGGCGTCGCGCTCGAGCAGGCGCAGCAGGGCACGGTCGGTGGCGTCGAGGGGCGGCCGCACATCCTTCGGTCCGACCGCCCGTGTCCGCGGCGATCGCGCAGTATCGTCGGCCATACCGGCTCTCCAGAGAATATTCGTCGATGATGTTGGACCAGAGAAAGCATATCTTCATGCTGAGTCCGAGAGGTCGACGTTCACGAGAACAGGGAGCAGCCGTGCGGGTCTCGGTGCCGAAGGAGATCAAGGACAACGAGTTCCGGGTGGCGCTGACCCCGGCCGGGGTGCACGAGCTGGTCGAGCGCGGCCACGAGGTGATCGTCGAGCACGGCGCCGGTGCCGGTTCGGCGATCTCCGACGCCGACTTCAAGGCCGCCGGGGCGCAGATCCTCACCGACCCGGCCGACGTGTGGGGCTCGGCCGAGCTGCTGCTCAAGGTCAAGGAGCCGGTCGAGGCCGAGTACCACTACCAGCGCCCCGACCTCACCCTGTTCACCTACCTGCACCTGGCGGCCTCGCGCCCCTGCACCGAGGCGTTGCTGGCCGGCGGGACCACCGCGATCGCCTACGAGACCGTGCGCACCGCCGACGGGCGGCTGCCGCTGCTGGCGCCGATGAGCGAGGTCGCGGGCCGGCTCGCGCCGCAGGCCGGCGCCTACCACCTGATGGCCCACCAGGGCGGCCGCGGCGTGCTGATGGGCGGCGTGCCCGGGGCCCCGTGCGCCGACGTGGTCGTGCTCGGCGCCGGTGTCGCCGGCGCCAACGCGGTCGCGATCGCGGTCGGGATGGGCGCGCAGGTCACCGTCCTGGACGTCGACGTGGACAAGCTCCGCCACCTCGACGAGCGCTACGCGGGACGGGTCCGCACCGGCTACTCGACGACGCTGGCCGTGCGCGAGTCCGTCGAGCGGGCCGACCTGGTGATCGGCGCCGTGCTCGTGCCGGGCGCCAAGGCGCCCACGCTGGTCCCCGACGAGCTGGTGGCGCGGATGCGTCCGGGCGCGGTGCTCGTCGACGTCGCGATCGACCAGGGCGGCTGCTTCGCCGACTCCCGGCCCACCACCCACGCCGACCCGACCTACCGGGTGCACGACACCGTCTTCTACTGCGTGGCCAACATGCCCGGCGCCGTCCCGCACACCTCCACGCGGGCCCTGACCAACGCCACGCTGCCCTACGTGCTGCGCCTGGCCGACGCGGGCTGGCGCGAGGCCCTGAGCGCCGACCCGACGCTGGCGCACGGCCTCAACGCGCACCGCGGCGAGCTGTACTCGGCCGAGGTGGCAGGGGCGCACGGCCTGCCGCACACCCGGCTCGCGGTGGGCTGAGCGGACCGCCGCCGGGGATCGCAACCTTATCGTTGGCTCAGTTCCTGTCCGGTGTCCTTCCCCACTGCTGGGCCCGCGCCGTAGGTTCCCGACCCATGACTGACACACGCCGCGGAAGCGGCATATTCCGGACGAAGTCGGTCGAGCAGGCGATCCGGGACACCGAGGAGCCGGAGTTCCGGCTGAACAAGGCCCTCGGTCCGGTCCAGCTCACCGTGATGGGCATCGGCGTGCTCATCGGCACCGGGGTGTTCGTGCTCGCCGGCGAGGCCGCCGCCCTCTACTCGGGGCCCGCCGTCTCGCTGTCCTTCCTGATCAGCGGTGTGGTGTGCGCCCTGGCGGCGCTGTGCTACGCCGAGTTCGCCTCGACCGTCCCGGTGGCGGGGAGCGCCTACACGTTCTCCTACGCCTCGATGGGCGAGATCGTGGCCTGGATGATCGGCTGGGACCTGATCCTGGAGTTCACCCTGGGCGCCGCGACGGTCTCGAAGGGCTGGAGCGGCTACTTCGACAGCGTCCTGGGCGGCATCGGGATCACCGTCCCGGACGCGATCTCGGGTGGCCCCGGCAGCGGCGGCATCATCGACCTGCCGGCCGTGTTCGTCTCGCTGCTGATGATGGTGGTCCTGATCATCGGGATCCGGCTCAGTGCCTGGGTGAACGCCACCATCACCTCGCTCAAGCTGCTGATCGTCGTCGGCATCATCCTGGTCGGCGCGTTCTACGTGTCCGGGTCGAACTGGACCCCGTTCATCCCGCCGTCGCAGCCGGGTGACTACAGCGACGAGACCGGCACGCCGCTGCTGCTCGACCTGTTCGGCATCAACACCGCCTTCGGGCTCACCGGCGTGTTCACCGGCGCGGCCCTGGTGTTCTTCGCCTACCTCGGGTTCGACATCGTGGCGACCCTGTCCGAGGAGGTGAAGAAGCCGCAGCGGACGATGCCGATCGGCATCCTCGCGTCGCTGTCCATCGCGACCGTGCTCTACATCGTCGTCTCGCTGATCTACACCGGGATCCTGCCCTACGAGCAGCTCGGCGTGGAGGCGCCCGCGGCCGCGGCGATGGCGGCCACCGGCTTGCCGGGGGCGGAGCTCATCATCTCGCTCGGCATCCTGATCGGGCTCACCGTGGTGATCATGACGCTGATGCTGGGACAGACCCGGGTGGCGTTCGCGATGAGCCGCGACCACCTGCTCCCGCCCGCGCTGGCCAAGGTGCACCCGAGGTTCCGCACCCCGTACCGGCTCACGATCATCACCGGGGTGGTGTCCGCCGTGCTCGGCGGGTTCCTGGAGCTGACCGAGCTGGGCCAGCTGGTCAACATCGGCACCCTCGCCGCGTTCGTGCTGGTGTCCATCGGCGTGATCGTGCTGCGGCGTACCCGGCCGGACCTGCCGCGGACGTTCCGGACACCGTTCGTGCCGGTGCTGCCGATCGTCTCGGCCCTGGGCTGCTTCGCGGTCGCGCTGTTCCTGCCGGCCGGCACCTGGATCCGGTTCGTGGTCTGGATGGCGATCGGTGTGGTCGTCTACTACGTCTACGGACGTCATCACAGCCGCCTGGTGACCGGCGAGTCGGCCGGTGGCGCGGTCGACGACAGCGGTGCCACGACCGCGCGACACCGCGGTGGCGACACCGACGGCTGAGGGACCGACCACGGCGACGAACGGCCCGGCGGATCCCGCCGGGCCGTTCGCGCGTCATCCCCGGCCCGCGTCCCGCTACGCTCGCCGCACTGCCTGAGGGGGCCGCCATGACCGACGTGTGCGACGAGACCACCGTGACCTGCGGGTGCTGCGGGCAGCCCAGGGACGCGGCGGAGGTGGCCCGGCTCGGCGGCCACCCGGAGATCGGGGTGTGCGGAGCGTGCGTGCACCGCATGGCCGCCCGGCTGGCGAACCGGCCCTCGATCACGCCGATCTTCCCGGTGCACGACATGGCCGCCGCACGGGACTTCTGGACCCGCACCGGCCTGCGGGTCCGGGAGTACGGCCCGGAGTACGCCGTCGTCCTGTACGGCGAGGCCGAGGTGCTGCACCTGGACCTGCGGGAGGGACTGGACCCGGAGCGCAACGCAGCCGCCTGCTACGTCCACGTCCCCGACCCCCACGAGTGGCACCGGCGATGGGCGGCGCAGGGCCTGCCGGTCGGCGACGTCGCGGCCCAGCCGTCGGGCATGGTCGAGTTCAGCGTGCGGGACCCGAGCGGGAACCTGGTCCGGTTGGGCCGCAACGGCTGACCACCGGCCCACGGGCCGCCCGGAGCGGGCATCATGGACGGATGCTGGTCGAGCTGCTGGTCGTGCCGGACTGTCCCAACGAGGCCCCGGCCTACGGGCGTCTGCGCCGGGCCCTCGACGACGCCGGGCTCACCGGCACCCCGATCGCGGTCCGGACCGTCACCGTGGACACGGTGGACTCGATCCCGGCCTTCGCCGGGTCACCCACGGTCCTGATCGACGGGGTGGACCCGTTCGCCGGGCAGGCCCCACCCGGATCGGGGCTGTCGTGCCGCGTCTACCGCACCGGGGACGGGGTGTCCGGGGCGCCGTCGCCGGAGGACCTGCGGCGTGCCGTCGGTCGGTGAACCGGGCGCCGGAGGGTCGGCGGGTCGGCGGTCGCACCGGGGAGAACCCCCGGCGGGTGTCCCGCGCGGTCACCCGCTGGACCGGACCATCACCGGGCGTCCCACCTCAGCGGTCACCGGACGACCGGCTCGGTGTGCGGACACCTGCTCGACGGCGGCTGGGACGCCGCCACCGGCTACCCCGGGAGACGAGCGGGTGACCGCCACCGCCCGCACCGGCGAGAGCGACGTACGTGCCCACATCGACGTACTGCGCAGGTCCTGACCGGGCGGCGACCGCGTCGTGCGCGTGTGGAAGCTCCCACGCGACGCCGGTCGGCCCCGGACACCCACGGGGGGCCGGGGCCGACGTGCCGGGCGTGACCGCTATCGGGCGTCCGGTGCGGCCACCTGGTAGCCACCGAACTTCTCGCGCAGCGTCTTCTTCGAGAACTTCCCGACGCTGGTCTTGGGCACCTCGTCGATGAACTCCACCGCGTCGGGCAGCCACCACTTGGCCACCCGTGTCTCCAGGAACTCCAGGATCTCCTCCCGGGTGACGCTCTGGCCCTCCTTGACGACCACGCACGCCATCGGGCGCTCCACCCACCTCTCGTGCGGGATCGCGATCACCGCGGCCTCCGCGACCGCCGGGTGCGCCATGATCTCGTTCTCCAGCTCCACCGAGCTGATCCACTCACCGCCGGACTTCACCAGGTCCTTGGTCCGGTCGACCAGGCGGAACGAGCCGTACCGGTCGACCGTGGCGACGTCGCCGGTGCGCAGCCAGCCGTCGGCGGTGTACTGCTCCCCGCCGCCCTCGCCGCGGTAGTACTCCTTGGCGATCCACGGCCCGGCGGCCTGGATCTCACCGGTCGCGACGTCGTCCCAGGGCTGCTCCTCGCCGGTCTCGGGGTCGGCGATCCGCAGGTCCACCAGCGGCGACGGGAAGCCCTGCCGTGCGCGGGCGTCGGCCCTGGCGTCGTCGGTCCAGTCGTCCATGTGGGAGTTGATCGAGGAGACGGTCGCGATCGGCGAGGTCTCGGTCATGCCCCAGGCCTGCAGCATCGGCACGCCGAGCTTCTCCCGGTAGGCCTCGGACAGCGACTTGGGCACCGCCGACCCGCCGCAGAGCACCGACCGGATCGACGACAGGTCCGCCCCGTCGAGCAGCGGGATCATGCCCATCCAGATCGTCGGCACGCCGCCGGTGACGGTGACCTTGTGCTCGGCCAGCAGGCCCACGATCGCCTCCGGGGTCATGTTCGGCCCCGGGAACACGACGCTGGCCCCGGCCAGCAGGCAGCCGTAGGGCAGGCCCCAGGCGTTCGCGTGGAACATCGGCACCACCGGCAGCACGACGTCGCGCTCGGAGAGCGCGATCCCGTCGGCGACCAGCGTGATCAGCGAGTGCAGCAGGGCCGAGCGGTGGCTGTAGACCACGCCCTTCGGGTTGCCGGTGGTCCCGGAGGTGTAGCACATGGCCGCGGCGCGGTTCTCGTCGTCGACGGTGAAACGCCCGGCATAGGGCTCGGCGTCGGCGAGCAGCTGCTCGTAGTCGTGGATCCGAGGGTCGTCCGGGATCTCCGCGGTCGCCCCGTCGTCGATCACGACGAACGCCCGGACGGTCTCCATCTTCGACACGTTCGGCCACAGCAGCGGCAGCAGGGACCGGTCGACGAACACGACCTCGTCCTCGGCGTGGTTGGCGATGTAGACCAGCTGTTCGGGGAAGAGCCGGATGTTGAGGGTGTGCAGCACCCGTCCGGTGCACGGCGCGGCGAGGTAGAGCTCGAGGTGGCGCGAGGTGTTCCAGCAGAACGTCCCGACGCGTCCCTCGGCGCTGACGCCGAGCGTGTCGAGTGCGGTGGCCAGCCGGCGGACCCGGACCGCCCAGTCGGCGATGGAGATCGTGTCCTGGCCGGCCGCGGTGGCGGTCACGATCTTCTTGTGCCCGAACAGCTGCTCGGCGCGGTGGAAGACGTGCGGCAGCGTGAGCGGCCGGTCCTGCATGAGGCCCAGCATGGGAGTACCTCCGAGCGAGACGTGGCGAGGATCGGGACCGGAGCGAGGCGGGGGTCCCGACCGTGTCGTGGATCACCGGAAAGCTACCGTCTCACGGCCGCGGAATCACCGCCCGATTAGTCCGTTCCCGGTCCGCCGGGCCCGCCCGTGGCGTGGAACCGGGCGGTTCGGCTACTCACGGCGACGGCCCGACGCCAGTACGCTCGCTGCTCATGACCGATCCGAGTCCGGCAGACCCGACGGCGCCCGCGGTGTGCCTGGACGTCGGTTCCTGCTGGACGAAGGCCGTGCTGGTGCACCCGGACGGTTCGCTCGCCGGGTTCGCCGAGCACCCGACGACCGCCGAGGACGTCCTGGCCGGGGTCGACGCCGCGGTGGCCGGGGCCGCCGCGTCCTGCGCGCGGCCGGGCTCGCCCAGCCCGGACGTGCTGGCCTGCTCCTCGGCCGGGGGCTCGCTGCGCCTCGCCGTGGTCGGGGTGGAACGCCTGGCCGCGGTCGAGGCCGCGCACCAGGTCTGCCGGTCGGCCGGGGCCCGGGTGGTGCACGTGCACGCCGGGCCGCTGGAGGGCGCGGCGGTGCGGGAGCTGCGCAGCAACCGCCCCGGCGTGGTGCTGCTCGTCGGGGGATCCGACGGCGACGACCCGCAGGTCCTGCTGCACAACGCGAGCCGCCTGGCCCGGGCGCGCGGGAGCTACCCGGTCGTGCTGGCAGGCAACGCCGAGGCGCGCGAGGACGCGCTGGGCCTGCTGCGCTCCACGGGCCGGTCGGTCACGGCCTGCCCCAACGTGTCCCCGCGTCCGGGCGAGATCGTCCCGGACGCGGCCCGCGCGGGCGGCGCCCCCCTCTACAACGACCCCGGGCGGGGCCGCCGTGCCGGGGCGGGGGGGCCGCCCGCCCGCGGGCGGGGGTGTCGCGCCCGCCCCCGGCCCCGCGCGGCCGTCGCCGCGCTCTACTCGGACCACGTGCTGGGCCTCGGTGCCGGGCCGGGCGGGCCGCGCTTCCGGGAGCTCGTGCGCACCCGCACCCCGGTCGCGGTCGGGGACGGGGTGCTGGCGCTGGCCCGCGCGACCGGCACCGGGGTGATCGTGGTCGACGTCGGGTCCGCCACCACCGACGTGCACTCCGCGGGGCCGCTCGACACGGTCGGCCTGGCCACGGTGGAGGGCGATCTCGGAGTGCGCTCCAGCGCCGCCGGGGTGCTCGTCGAGGCCCAGACCGAGGGTGTGGTGGACCCGGTGGAGGCCGACCTGCTCGCCCCGTCGGTCGCGGCGCTGGCCGAGTCCGCCCCCTCGGCGCCCGTCGACCGCGGCAGCGCGGCCGAGGACCGGCGGCTCGCCGCGATCGCGGCGGTGGTGGCCCTGCGCCGGCACCTGCGCCGGCGCGGAGCCGACCCGGGCGCGGGTGAGATCGGTCTCGTCGTGCTCACCGGCGGGGTGTTCCGGCAGCGCGACACGGCCGGGCTGTCGGCGGTGGCCGAGACGGTGCGGCGCGATCCGGTGCTGATGGGTCCGCTGGCGGAGGTGCCGGTGCGGGTGGACAGTGGGTCCGTGCTGGCCCCGGCGGGGTTGCTGGCGTCACACGGCCGGACCCCGGCGGCCGAGACGTTGCTGCGCGACCACCTGCTGGACTGACCCGACCTGCGGCGACGGCGCTCGCACCGGTCGGCGCCCCGCTGTCAAGGGCCGGCGCCGGGACCGCCGACCCGCGGTTGACAGCACCCCGCGCACCTCGCGATCCTGAGCGGGCAATCGCGTAGTCGACGGTCGAGAGGCGCTGCAGCGGGCAACCTGGCCCGCCACGCTCGACCGATGGCCATTGCACAAGGGCGCCTGACTCGGAGGAGGAGGCTGCCCTGTCTGTCCCGGGACCGTCGCCGGAGGAGATGACGGGCGTGCGGTGTCGCCGCACGGACCCGCTCATCCCGGCACGTGCCCGGTCGATGTCCCGGCCGGCCGGTCACACCGGCCGACGCCGAGGAACCTGGTACCGCCCCGGATCGCCTCCGGAGAGCGGGCCCGTTTCAGGGCCGGACGGGCACCGCCGCAGGTGCCACCGGCCGACGTTTGCCCTACGAGGAGGCGCACCAACCCCATGACCGCATCCGACACGACCGGCCACCCGAAGCTGCAGCACGCGGGTGGGCTGGACTTCGCCGTCGCCGACCTGAACGGCCACGAGGCCGGGCGCAAGGACATCCGCCTGGCCGAGAACGAGATGCCCGGTCTGATCGACCTGCGGCGCGAGTACGCCGAGGCCAAGCCGCTGCACGGCGCCCGGATCGCCGGTTCGCTGCACATGACCACGCAGACCGCGGTGCTGATCGAGACGCTGGTCAGCCTCGGCGCCCAGGTGCGCTGGGTCTCCTGCAACATCTTCTCCACCCAGGACGACTCCGCCGCCGCGACCGTGGTCGGCCCGAACGGCACCCCCGAGGACCCCAAGGGCGTCCCGGTCTTCGCCTGGAAGGGCGAGACCCTCGAGGACTACTGGTGGTGCACCGAGCAGCTGTTCAAGTTCACCGACGAGCAGGGCAACATCGTCGGCCCGAACATGATCCTCGACGACGGCGGTGACGCCACGCTCCTGGTGCACAAGGGCGTCGAGTTCGAGAAGGCCGGCGTCGTGCCGACCGTGGACCCCGACGACCTGAGCGTCCCGGACGAGGAGCGGGTCATCCTGGACACGCTGCGCCGCAGCCTGGCCGAGGACCCGCAGCGGTGGACGACCATCAACTCCGACATCCGCGGCGTCACCGAGGAGACCACCACCGGCGTCAACCGCCTCTACCAGCTGGCCGAGCAGGGCAAGCTGCTGTTCCCGGCGATCAACGTCAACGACTCGGTCACCAAGTCGAAGTTCGACAAC
>CBIHNM010000035.1:0-21504 GCA_966211265.1 uncultured Pseudonocardia sp. | reverse complement strand
CTCGCCGCGCTGACGCCGGGGGAGCGGGTCGTCGTGCGCGTGTCCGGGACCGGCGCGGAGGCCGTCGCGGTCTCGGTGCAGACCCCCCGGGCGCGGGTGACCGGCACCGTCACGCAGCTCGTCGGGGCCCGCGCCACCGTCGTCGGGGCCTCCGGTCTGGCCTCCGCCGTGGACGTCACGGGCCTGACGACCAAGCCCTCGGTCGGTACCCGCGCCGAGTTCGGCGGGGCCGCCACCGCGGACGGGACGGTGCTGCGCGCCGACGAGATGCAGACGCTGCCCGAGCCGCGGTAGTCCGTAGGGTCTCCGGGCGTGCGCCTGGTCACCTGGAACGTCAACTCCGCGAAGTCCCGGTTGCCCCGCCTGCTGCCCTGGCTCGACCAGCGGGCCCCCGACGTCGTATGCCTGCAGGAGACCAAGCTCTCCGACGGCGACTTCGACTCCGAACTGGGCCGGGCGCTGTCCGAGCGCGGCTACGAGGTCGCCCACCACGGTCAGGGCCGCTGGAACGGGGTGGCGCTGCTGTCACGGGTCGGGCTCGGCGAGGTGGTCCGCGGGCTGCCCGGCGAGCCCGGGTTCGGCGAGGTCGCGGAGGCCCGGGCCGTCACCGCCACCTGTGGCGGGCTCCGCGTGACCTCGGTCTACGTGCCCAACGGGCGGGAACCCTCGGACCCGCACTACGCCTACAAGCTGCGCTGGCTGGGCGCGCTGCGCGAGCTCGTCGTCTCCGGTGACCCGGCCACGTCGGTCGTGGCCGGGGACATGAACATCGCCCCCACCGACGACGACGTGTGGGACCGCCCGGCCTTCGACGGTGCCACCCACGTGACCCCGGACGAGCGCGCCGCGCTGGCCGCGCTGTGCGAGCCCGGGCTGCGTGACGTGCTGCGCGAACGCTGGCCCACCGAGCGCGCGTTCACCTACTGGGACTACCGGGCCGGGCGCTTCCACCGGGACCAGGGTATGCGGATCGACCTGATCCTGGCCGGCTCCGGTCCGGCGGAGCGCCGCGCGGCGGTGTGGGTCGACCGGTTGGCACGCAAGGGCAGCGGGCCCAGCGACCACGCGCCCGTCGTGCTCGACCTCGACGAGGCGCCGGACGGGGACATCGGGCCGGTCGTTCCGCCCCCGAGCGCACCCGCTCCGCTGAAGCGGTGAACACCCGTCCGGGGGCCACCGCTCGCGCGGCTGAACCGTCCGCTCACAGCGCAGTCACGTCCGGTCGGGGGGACAAAGTTGCGCCGGATGGGTTAACGCTGGTAGTCACCGCCCGTGGACCGCAACCCCCGGGGGAACAAGATGATCAAGAAGAACGGCCGCGTTGCGGCCGGTGCCGCTGTGGCCGCCTTCGCGCTCGTGGGCGTGACGGCCTGTTCGGGCGGCGCGCCGTCCGTTCCGAACCTGCCGACGAACCTGCCGTCGGTGCCGGGAATCGGCGACCCGAAGGCCGCCTTCGGCGACGCCCACCAGTCCGCGCTCGGCCTGGCCGGTCTCGGCGGTCTCGGCGTGGCCCAGGGCGTCGGTGACCAGGTCAAGGAGCTCGCGCCGCAGGTGCAGTCCGAGGGCCAGGGCATCGACCAGAAGCTGCGCGGCATGGCCTCGGCCATCGGGGTCTCGCTGCCCGACCAGCTCTCGCCGGAGCAGCAGGCCCAGATCGACGACATCAAGGGCCGCACCGGGGAGCAGTTCGACCAGGCCTGGCTGCAGGCCGCCCAGGCCGAGCAGGCCAAGCTCAAGGAGCAGGCGAACGGCCTGCTGAACATCCCGGGCCTGCCCGAGGACCAGAAGGCCCAGGCCCAGCAGCAGCTGGCCAACCTCGACCAGCTCGGCAAGAAGCTCGACGAGGCCGCCGCGGCGGCCGGTGCGGCCACCCCGGGTGGCGAGCAGGGCGGTGCCGCCGCCGGTGGCGACCAGGGTGGTGCCGCTGCGGGCGGTGCCGCGGGTGGCGAGAACGGTGGCGCAGCCGGACAGGGCGGCGCGGCCGCGGGCCAGGAGGGCTCCGGCGCGGCCGGCTCCGGCTCGTCCGAGGGCAACGGCGGCCCGGCGGTCAACGCCGGCACCGGTGGCCAGGCCGCCGACTCCGGCGCCCCGGTCATGCCGATCGCGTTCGGTGGCCTCGGCCTGGCGCTGATCGCCGCCGCCGGGATGTGGCTGCGCCGCTCCAAGGCGTGAGTCTGCGACGCCGGCGCCCGGGCTCCCGGGGAGCACTGCTGTTGCTGCTCCTCGGCGTGATCTTCCTGGGCGCCGGCGTCCTGCTCCACCTCTACGGCTCCGACGACCGCGAGGTCGTCGCGCGTGATCTCGGCTCGGTTCCCGGGCCGACGGCGTCCGAGATGGCGGCGGCCTCCCGGCCGCTGGCCGAGGCCATCCCGGTGCTCTCCGGCCTCGACGAGCTCCTGGACCCCCGCGATGCCGATCCGCCGACCGGGGTCACGGGCCTGACCGGTGGCTTCGACGCGCGGGTCGGGGACGCAGCCACGCGGCCCGGCTCCGCCCGGGCCGTCGAGGCCCCCGTCGCCGACCCGTCGGTGTCCCGCCCTCCGGACACCGGCGCCACCCCGGAGGCCCGCGCGCAGGCCGCCGAGAGCACCGTGCTGACCGACCCGATCCCCACTCCGGTGCCGCGGCGGCCGGCCCCGGCCGCGCTGCCGCAACCGCCGGCCCCGCTCGGCCCGGCCCAGCCCGGGCTGCTCGGCCCGGTCTACCCGCTGCCCGAGCCCGAGGACGCCCCCCCGGCGCCGACGCCGGTGCTGCCGGTGTCCCTGGAGCTCCCGGCCCGCGCCGTCACCGCGCCGGTCGACCCCGTCGGCACCGACCCGTCCGGCGGGATGGTGGTGCCCGAACAGGTGCGCACCGTCGGCTGGTGGGCGCCCGGGGTGCTGCCCGGCGGCGCCACTGGGAGCGCGGTGATCGCCGGTCACGTCGACTCACGCACCCAGGGCGTCGGCGTGCTGTCGATCCTGCCGCAGCTCACCGAGGGCGAGCCGGTCCTGGTGCGCGACGCCTCCGGGCGGACCGCGGCCTTCCGGGTCGCCGCGCGGCGCGAGTACGGCAAGTACGACCTCCCGCGCGAGGTGTTCCGCCGCGACGGCGCACCGCAGCTGGTCCTGATCACCTGCGGTGGCCGGTTCGACCCGGCCGCCCGCAGCTACGAGTCGAACATCGTCGTCTACGCCGTCCCGGACCCCGGCGCGGATCCCGCGCGGTCCGGGCAGGGGATGGGTACTCGGTAGGCTCACCGACCGTGAGTACCGGTACCACGTCCCCCGCCAGCACCGAGGCCCCGGAGTTCGCGGCCGTCCGGGCCGCCGCCGAGCGGGCCCGCGCCGCCGCCCCGGCCGTGCGCGCGGCCGGGGGCGCCACCGTCGACGCCGCCCTGCGCGCCGCGGCCGCGCTGATCCGCGAGCGCACCCCGGATCTGCTCGAGGTCAACCGCGCCGACGTCGCGGCCGCCGAGCGCAACGGCATGGCGGCCGGCCTGCTGGACCGGCTGCGGCTGACCGACGACCGCCTGTCCGGTATCGCCACCCAGCTCGAGGTCCTCGCCGACACCCCGGAACCGCCGGTGCAGTGGCCGGTCCGCACGCTGGAGACCGGCGAGCGGGTGTTCGAGCGGCGGATCCCGGTCGGGGTGATCGGCGCGGTGTTCGAGGCCCGGCCCAACGTCACCGTCGACGTCGCCTCGCAGGTGCTCAAGGCTCGCAGCGCCGCCGTCCTGCGCACCGGGGCCGCCGCGCTCGGCACCGCGACCGCGCTCGTCGAGCAGGTGCTCGCGCCGGCGCTGGTGGCGGCGGGGAGCCCGGCCGCCGCGGTGCAGCTCGTCGGGCTGCCCGGGCACGCCGGCGCCGAGGCGCTGGTCGGGCTGCCCGACCTGGTGCCGCTGGTGGTCGTGCGCGGCAGCGGTGAGGTGACGCGCCGGCTCTCCCTGCTCGGCGCGACGGCCGGCACCCGGATCCTCGCCCACGCCGACGGGGGAGGGGTGCTCTACCTCGACTCCGCGGCCGACCCGGACGCCGCCGCCCGCCTGGTGCGCGAGAGCACCGACCGGCTCGGCGTCTGCAACCGGCTCAACCTGCTGCTGATCGACCGGCCCTCCTGGGACACGCTGCTGCCGATCGCCCGCGCGGCGCTCGACGAGCGCGGCGTCGCGCTGTCCGAGCCACCGCACGCGCACCCCCTGGGCCACGAGTGGGCGCTGGACTCCGGCGCCGAGGCGCACGTCACCGTCGCGCCCGTCGACGGCCCGGCCGACGCCGCGCAGACCGCGGCCCGGGAGACCTCCGGCCTGGCCGCGACGATCTGCACGACCGACCCGGCCGTCGCCGAGACCTTCATCGACAGCTACACCGGTACCGGCGTGTTCTGGAACGCGACCTCGCGCCTGCTCGACGGGTACAAGCTGCTCGGCCTCCCGGAGACCGGCATCAACGTCGACCACACCCCCGGCCCGCGCGGCCCGGTCACCTACCACGACCTGAGCCTGCGCCAGTTCGTGGTGCTGCCGCCGGAGTAGCGCCGCGCCCTGCGCGGTGTCGATGCGCGCTCTGCGCTGTGCCGATGCGCGCTCTGCGCTGTGCCGATGCGCGCTCTGCGCGGCGCGTCCTCGGGGGCCCCGGCTAGGGTCGCGACCGTGTCCGTGACCGATGCTGAATCCGCCGCCCTGGAACTGCCCGGACTCGAGTTGCACCGGGCGACCCTGTCCAACGGGCTGCGGGTGTTGATCGCGCCCGACCCGAGCACCCCCGTCGTCGGGGTGTCCGTGCACGTCGACGTCGGGTTCCGCTCCGAACCGGAAGGGCGCACCGGCTTCGCGCACCTGTTCGAGCACCTGATGTTCCAGGGCAGCGAGAGCCTGGAGAAGCTGGCGCACTTCCGGCACGTCCAGGCCTCCGGTGGCGTCTTCAACGGCTCCACCCACCAGGACTACACCGACTACTTCGAGGTGCTGCCCGGCGCCGCGCTGGAGCGGGCGCTGTTCCTGGAGGCCGACCGGCTCCGCGCGCCGAAGCTGACGACGGAGAACCTGCGCAACCAGGTCGACGTGGTCAAGGAGGAGATCCGGCTCAACGTCGTGAACCGCCCCTACGGCGGGTTCCCCTGGATCCTGCTGCCGCCGGTCCTCTACGACACCTTCCCGAACGCGCACAACGGCTACGGCGACTTCTCCGAGCTGGAGCAGGCGACGCTGGAGGACGCGGCGTCGTTCTTCGACACGTTCTACGCGCCCGGCAACACGCTGCTGACCGTGCACGGCGACATCGCCGCGCACGGGGTGGACGGCGTGCTGTCCCTGGTCGAGCGGCACTTCGGCGACATCCCGGCCCGCCCGACCCCGGTCCGCCCGAGCTTCGCCGAGCCGGTGCCCGGCTCCGAGCGGCGCCAGGCCGTTCCCGACGTGCACGCGCCGCTGCCGGCGATGGCGCTCGGCTACCGGGTCCCCGACCCGAGCACCGAGCCCGACGCCTACCTCGCGCACGCCATGCTCGCCTCGGTGCTCACCGACGGCGAGGCGGCGAGGCTGCAGCGCCGCCTCGTGCACGGCGGTGCCGACGGGAAGGCCCTGGTCACCGACGTCTCGGCGTCGAACGGGCTGATGGGCGGCGCGTTCGACGCCCGTGACCCGGACACGTTCACGATCACCGCGGTGCACCCGGCCGACATCGAGCCGGACCGCGTGCTCGGCGCGGTCGACGAGGAGCTGGAGCGCCTCGCCGCGCAGGGCCCGAGCGTCGAGGAGCTGTCGCGCCAGTCCGCGCGCTGGGCCTCGGCACTGCACCGCGAGGACGACCGGGTGATGTTCCGGATGCTGGGCCTCGGCGCCCGCGAGCTGCTCTACGGCCGTGCCGAGCTCGCCCTCGAGCTGCCCGCGCGGCTGGCCGCGCTGCGCCCCGACCAGGTCGCCGACGCGGCCGCCCGGCTGCGCGGCGCCGGTCGCGCCGTGCTGCTCGTCGAACCGGCCGCAGACCAGTCCGACCAGGAGGAGACCTCGTGACGGCGACCCAGCCGCGGACCCGCACCGCCGAGGAGATCGGCCGCACCGGGTCCGGCCCGCGGCCGCTGCCGGCGCTGGGCCGCACCCGCGACGTCCCGCTGCCCGACGTCGCGGCCGCGACACTGCCGAACGGCCTGCGCGTGCTGGCCGCCCACCGCCCGGGCGTGCCGATGGTCGAGGTGCTGCTGCGCATCCCGGCCGCCACCCCCTCCGCGACCGCGGACCCGGCCTACACCGCCGGGATGGAGGTGCTGGTCGAGACGATGCTGACCGGCACCGCCACCCGCGACCGGGTCGGCATCGACGACGAGCTCGCCGCCGTCGGCGGTGAGCTGGGTGTCGGCGTCGACCCGGAGTGGCTGCAGGCGGGCGGGTCCGCGCTCGCCTCCGGTCTGCCGGTCGTGCTCGACGTGCTCGCCGACGTCCTCACCGCCGCGACCCACCCCGACGACGAGGTCGCCCGCGAGCGCGACCGCCTCGCCGAGCGGATCGCGGTGGCCCGCGCCCAGCCACGCACGGTGGCGCGCGAGGTGCTGCAGCGCAAGCGCTTCGGTGACCACCCGATCTCCTCGGAGATGCCCACCGCCGAGGCGGTCGCCGACGTCACCGCCCAGCGGGTCCGGGAGCTGCACGCCGACACCGTCGTGCCCGACGGGGCCCGCCTCGTGCTGGTCGGCGACATCGACCCGGACACCGCGATCGAGTCCGTCCGGGCGCGGCTGGGCGGCTGGACCGGGTCCCACCCGGCCCGCGAGCTCTCCGCGCCACCGGCGGTCGTGCCCGGCGACCTGGAGCTGGTGCACCGTGCCGGGTCGGTGCAGTCGCAGCTGCGGCTGACCGCGCCGGGGGTGCCCCGCGACCACCCGCGCTACACCGCGTTCCAGCTGGCCAACCTCGTGTTCGGCGGCTACTTCTCCTCGCGCTGGATGGAGAACATCCGCGAGGACAAGGGCTACACCTACGGCGCGCACTCCTCGCAGGAGTTCGTGCCCGGCGGCGCGGTGTTGGGCGTGGACACCGACGTCGCCAGCGACGTCACCGCCGCCGCGCTGCTGGAGACCCGCTACGAGCTCGGCCGGATGGTCGCCGTCCCGCCGACCGCCGAGGAGATCGAGTCGGCGCGCCGGTACGCCATCGGTTCGCTGCTGATCTCGCTGGACAGCCAGTCCGCGCTGGCCGGGACGCTGTCGGTGCTGGACTCGGTGGGCCTGGGCGTGGACTGGCTGCGCGAGCGCCCGGCGCGGCTGGAGGAGGTCACCGCCTCCCAGGTCGCGGACGCGGCGTGCGAGTTCTTCGCCCCGACCCGGTTCACCGGCGTGGTCGTCGGCGACGCCGAGGTGATCGGCCCGCGGCTGCGCGCCCTGGGCGCCGTGGCCGGGAACGCGGCCGGCGGGCCGGGGGCGGCATGAGCCCGGGGGACTTCGAGCTCGTCGACCCGCCGGTGCTCTCGCGCGGGGTGATGGACCGCGACGAGCAGCTGCGCTTCGACACCGACTACCAGCGCCGGTCCTGGTCGCAGGCCCGGCTGGTGGTGGTCGACGACAACGGCCGCACGCCGGTCGCCTGGGAGACCCGGCCGGAGGCGACGTTCCGCGAGGGCGACGCCGCGGCCTGGGATTCCGCCGCGGGCAGCGGCGGGACCGTCGTCACCCGCGCGGCCACGACGCTGGGCGAGGTACCGCCCCCGGACGCGGTGCTGCTCGGCGCCGCCGACGGTGTCCCGTACTGGGCGGCGCGGGGCAAGCCCGACCTGCTGGCCGGGGACGACCCGTCGGAGTGGGCGGACCTGCGCGCGGCCGGCGCGTGGCTGGACGGGCTGGGGTCGGGGCTGATGACCGTCTCGGTCGCCGTCCTGAACTGGCACGAGACGGCCCGCTTCTGCGCCCGCGACGGCTCGCCGACCCACTCGCACAACGCCGGCTGGGCGCGGCGCTGCGAGGCGCACGGGCACGAGGAATACCCCCGCACCGACCCGTCGATGATCTGCCTGGTGCACGACGGCGCGGACCGGGTGCTGCTGGCCCGCCAGCCGGTGTGGCCGGAGGGCCGGTACTCGGTGCTGGCCGGGTTCGTCGAGTCCGGCGAGTCGCTGGAGGCGTGCGTGCACCGCGAGGTCGCCGAGGAGGTCGGCATCGCGGTCCGCGACGTGCGGTACCTGGGCAGCCAGGCGTGGCCGTTCCCGCGGTCGCTGATGCTCGGCGTGCACGCGATCGGCGACCCCGACGTCCCGCTCAGCCCGGCCGCCGGCGAGATCGCCGACGCGCTGTGGATCACCCGTGCCGAGCTGCGGGCGGCACTGGCACGCGGCGACTGGGCCGAGAAGACCCCGGAGGGGGAGCAGAAGGTCGTCCTCCTGCCGGGCAAGGTCTCGATCGCCCGCACGATGCTGGACTCCTGGGCCGCGCACGGCGACTGACCGGCGGACCCGGCGGCGTCCCCCGGCGTCCTCCTCGACGCGCACTGCACCCGGGTACGCGCGCCGCACCTGTGCTCGCGCGCTTCGCGTGGCGCGCGTGCACGGCCTCGGTGCGCGTCCCCGGTCCGGGTGTGCGTCGGCGGGCGCCTGCCCGTCTCAGCTCAGGCGCCGAGCTTGGTCTGGACCTCGGAGAAGCTCGGGTTGGTCGCGGTGGTCTCGTCCGGGTAGATCACGGTCGGCACCACCTGGTTGCCGCCGTTGACCCCCTCGACGAAGCGCGCGGCATCGGCGTTGCGCTCGATGTCGACCTCCCGGTAGGCGATGCCGGCCTGGTCGAGCTGCATCTTCAGTCGCCGGCAGAAACCGCACCAGGTGGTCGTGTACATCGTCAGATCGGCCATGCCGGATACAACCCGTGCGCGGGTCCGGATCTTCCCGCCGGTGGGGGCCTTCACATCCGCGACCGCCCCGCCGGTGGCGCCCCGGGACCGTCGGGGGCGGGTGTCAGGATGGGGCCGTGCCCCCCACCGTGCCCAGCTCCCGAGCGACCGACGCCCCCGCCCACGGTTCCGGGACGGCCGGCTCCGGGACGGTCGGGGTCGAGGGGCTCGACCCCGAGCAGCACGCCGCGGTCACCGCACCGCGCGGGCCGGTCTGCGTGCTGGCCGGAGCCGGCACCGGCAAGACCCGCACGATCACCCGCCGGATCGCGCACCTGGTCGCGGGCGGGCACGTGGCGCCCGGGCAGGTCCTGGCCGTCACGTTCACCGCGCGGGCCGCGGGCGAGCTGCGCACCCGGCTGCGCGCGCTCGACGCCGCGGGTGTCCAGGCGCGCACGTTCCACGCCGCGGCCCTGCGCCAGCTGCGCTACTTCTGGCCACGGGTCGTCGGCGGGCCGCACTGGCAGCTCGTCGAGGGCAAGCTGCGGATCGTCGGGCAGGCCGCCGCCCGGGCGCGCGCCGGCACCGACTCCGATGCGCTGCGCGACCTGGCGGCGGAGATCGAGTGGGCCAAGTCCAGCCTGGTCGCGCCCTCGGACTACCCGGCCGAGGCGGCACGCCGCAAGCGCGACACCCCGGGCCCCGCCGAGCAGGTCGCCGCCGTCTACGCCGGCTACGAGGAGCTCAAGAACGCCGCCGAGCTGCTCGACTTCGACGACCTGCTGCTGCACACCGCCGTCGCGCTGGAGGAGCACGCCGGTGTCGCCGACGAGTTCCGCTCCCGCTACCGCTGCTTCGTCGTCGACGAGTACCAGGACGTCACGCCGCTGCAGCAGCGCCTGCTCGACGCCTGGCTCGGCGAGCGCGACGACCTCACCGTCGTCGGCGACGCGAACCAGACGATCTACACCTTCGCCGGGGCGTCGCCGCGGTTCCTGCTCGACTTCCCGCGCCGCTTCCCGGAGGCGACGGTGGTGCGACTGCAGCGCGACTACCGTTCCACCCCGCAGATCGTCTCCAGCGCGAACCAGCTGATCGGCGGCGCGCGCAACCGCCCGGCGGGCAGCCGCTTGCAGCTGGTCGGCCAGCTCCCGCCGGGCCCGGACCCGGACTTCTCCGAACACGACGACGAACCCGCCGAGGCCGCCGCCGTCGCGGGGCGGATCAAGACCCTCGTCGCCGACGGCACGCCGCCCTCGGAGATCGCGATCCTGTTCCGGATCAACGCCCAGTCCGAGGCCTACGAGCAGGCCCTGACAGAGCTGGGCCTGCCCTACCAGGTCCGTGGCGGCGAACGGTTCTTCGCCCGCCAGGAGATCCGGCGGGCGATGATCGCGCTGCGCGGCGCCGCGCCGGACCAGCGCCCCGGCACCGACATGGTCACCGTCACCCGGGCGGTGCTGACCGCCCGCGCCGGGCTGACCGACGAGCCGCCCCACGGCGCGACGGCGCGGGCGCAGTGGGAGTCGCTGCTGGCCCTGGTCGGGCTGGCCGAGGAGCTCGCCGCCGTCGAGCCGGAGGCCGACCTGGCACGGCTGGTCGCCGAGCTGGAGACCCGGGCCGACGCCGCGCACCCGCCGGTCGTGCAGGGCGTGACGCTGGCCTCGCTGCACGCGGCCAAGGGCCTGGAATGGGACGCGGTGTTCCTGGTCGGGCTGGCCGACGGGACGCTGCCGATCCAGCACGCCGAGGGCGACGAGGTCGCGATCGAGGAGGAGCGCCGGCTGTTCTACGTCGGCATCACCCGGGCGCGGCGGGTGCTGTCGATGTCGTGGGCGCTGGCGCGGGCGTCCGGCCGGGGCCGTCCGCGCCGTCGGAGCCGGTTCCTGCACGGGCTGATCCCGGACTCGCATCCGGCCTCGCGGATCGCGGGGGAGCGCCGCCCGGGGGCACCCCGGCCGAAGTGCCGGGTCTGCGGGACGCCGCTGTTCGGCGTCGAGGCGACCAAGCTGCTCCGCTGCGCCGACTGCCCCTCCGACGTGGACCTCGAGCTGCTGGACCGGCTCAAGCAGTGGCGGGCGGGGTGCGCCAAGGAGCAGAGCGTCCCGGCCTACGTCGTGCTCACCGACGCCACCCTGACCGCGATCGCCGAGCAGCGGCCGGCCGACCAGGCGTCGCTGGTCGGCATACCCGGGATCGGCGCGGCCAAGCTGGACCGCTACGGCGAACAGGTGCTCGCGCTCGTCGCCGAGGAGAGCTGACCGCACGCGCGGTGTCACGACCGCTCCCACCTGCGACGATCTTCGTCGGTGACACTCACGCGAATTCCGAAGTATCAACCCGTTTAATCGGTTGTGCGCCGGTCACGGGGGCTTCTACTGTCGACCCCATCGAACGGCGCAGGGCCGTCCGGAGCATGGACCCGACGCGCGACGCGCGCGTCACGAGACGCCGAAGGAGGTGTCCGGAAATGACCACGAACACGATCGCGATGCACGGCGTCCGACGGGTCGACGTGCTGTCCGGGCACGCCGCCGGCGGCGCCGTCCGGTGCTCCGCGGACGCCCCGGTGCTCCCGGCGTGGCGCGTGCGCGTCATCGAGGGCGGCTTCGCGCCGATCGCCGCGTCCGTCGAGTACAAGCCCAACTCCACACGTGTGTCCGTTCCCGGATGCCGAGGTGCCACCTAGCCCTCGACAGACGACGGCCGAATCTCATCGGGGCCGCGGAACCCACACACAGGGGTCCGTGGCCCCGTTTTTTGTCCCTGCACACGCAGGACCGAACACCGATCCCAGCGCAGTACCGACCTAGGAGGACCGAAAGGTGCTAGTGCGATCAGCTCCGTGCGACGGCGGAGTGATGGCCTCGACCGAGTGCGGGGGCGGCAACACCGCCGCCGTGCTCTCCGGGCTGCTCGGCGCGGTCCCGGAGACCGGGCAGGCCCTGCCCTGCCGCCGGGCGGACGCCGACATGTGGTTCGCCGAGGCCCCGGCCGAGCTGGAGCGGGCGAAGTCGCTCTGTGCCGGTTGTCCCGTCCGCGCCGAGTGCCTGGACGGGGCACTGTCGCGGGCCGAGCCCTGGGGCGTCTGGGGCGGCGAGATCTTCGAGCGTGGACGGGTGATCCCCCGCAAGCGCCCGCGGGGTCGTCCGCGCAAGGCCGACCTGGAGCGCGACCGGGCCTACGCCCTGGCCGCCGGCGGCTGAACCGGGCCGTACCGACCCACCGCGGACCCACCGCGACCGACACCCCACCGAGAACACCGGAACCCAGGAGACCAGCGATGAACCAGCTCACGACGGCCCCGATCCCGGCCACCGCACCCCGCGCCACCACCGACCGCCGTACCGAGGGAGCACCGATGTTGATCCATGAAGCCCTGGCGAGATCCCGGCAGCGGGAAGCCGAACGCGAGGCCCGCCGGTACCGCCGGGCACGCCGGCTGACCGCGGGCCGGGGATGGGCGCGGCTGGCCAGGTGGGCGCAGCGGCGGGAGCAGGCCGAGCGCGAACGCGTCGGGGTCGGCTGACCCCGCACCGCCGACACGGCAGGCAGACGGCGACGCCCCGGCCGGGACCTCCGGGCGGGGCGTCGCCGTGGTCGGTGGCACCGGTCGTGGCCGGGTCACTCCCCGGCGGCGGGGACGCCGTCGTCGAAGAGCTCGGGCTGCCAGGTGGAGACGATCTCGCGCAGCCGGACCCGCGCGTCGAGCTGGCAGAGGATGCCGAGGGTCCCCATCGTCACCCGGTGCACGAGCAGGAACTGCGGCGGCAGGTTCAGCTGGCGGCCCGTTGCGGCCTCCGGGTTGCGCAGGTCGCCGACCCGCTCGGCCTGGCCCTGGATCCAGCGCCGGCTGAAGTGGAACTGCTCGGTCTGCAACGGCTCGGTGAACGGGGCCAGGTAGCCCATTGCCTCGTCCGGGTCGAGACGGCTGTCCGGGAGCACGAAGCCGGCGTCACGCATCAGCGTCATCAGCTCGATCGAGCGGTACTCCAGCGCGAACTTGGTCATCTGCACCAGCGCGCGCGGCATCCCCGCGGACAGCCGCGCGACCGCGCCGAAGTCCAGCACCAGCAGCCGGCCGTCGTCGAGGATCTGGAAGTTGCCCGGGTGCGGGTCGGAGTGCAGCAGGTGTGCGCGCGCGGGGGCCGAGTAGTGGAACTCGGCGAGCAGCGCGCCCGCGGCGTCGCGATCGGCCCGCGTGCCGTCGCGGATGACCGAGGACAGCGGGCGCCCGGTCACCCACTCGCTGACCATCGCCTTCGGCGCGGACGCGACGACCCGCGGGATGACGACCTTGTCGTCGTCGGCGTAGACGGTGCCGAACTCGCGCTGGTAGGTGGCCTCGTCGCGGTAGTCGAGCTCCTCCTCCATCCGGTTCTTGAGCTCGGTGATCAGCGGCTTGAGCTCCAGTCCGGGGGCCAGCGGCTGGAGCAGCCTGCTCATCCGGCCGAGCTGGCGCAGGTCCGAGCGCAGCGCCTCCTCCGCGCCCGGGTACTGCACCTTCACCGCGACCTCGCGGCCGTCGCGCCAGATCGCGCGGTGCACCTGCCCGATGCTGGCCGACGCCGCCGGGTGGTCGTCGAACTCGCGGAACCGGGTGTGCCAGCTGCGGCCGAACTGCTCGGCGAGCATCCGGTGGACGTCGGCCTTCGGCATCGGCGGCGCCGCGGTCTGCAGCTTGACCAGCGCCTCCCGGTACGGCTCGGCGTACTCGTCCGGGATCGCGGCCTCGAACACCGACAGGGCCTGCCCGAACTTCATCGCGCCGCCCTTGAGCTCGCCGAGCACCGCGAACAGCTGCTCGGCGCTCTTCGCGGCGAGCTGGGCCGAGATCTCGTCCCGATCACCGCCGGTCAGGCGCCGGCCCCACCCCGCGGCCGCCCGTCCGGCCACGCCCAGGGGCAGGCCGGCGAGCTTGGCGGTGCGCGAAGCGGTCCGTCGGGGTATGTCGCTCACCCCGTGATTGTCTCCCGCCGCGGGCCGGGTTCGCACGCCGCACCCGCGGGCCGGGCATGATCCGCGGGCGCCCTCGGTGCCCCCGTCGTCGCTGCACCGCACGGGCAACCGGGGTGCGCACGCCACACCCGGGTGACGACGGCGGCCGCGTCCAGGTCCAGCTCGAGCGTCGCGTCCAGGGTCGGTGGCGGTGGTGCGCCGGTCGTCGGGCCGTCCAGGGCCAGCAGCGCCTGGGTGGCCCCCAGCGCGGCGGTCGCGGCCAGCGCGGCGGTGTCCGCGGACCCGGTGCGGTCGGTGAGCGCGGTGCTCAGCGCCGGCCATCCCGGGTCCCGGCCGGTCCGGTGCAGGTCGAGGCAGCGCAGGCAGGCCGTGCGCCCGGGCAGCACCAGCGGGCCGACGACGCCGCGCCCGTCCCGCATCCGCACCACCAGGTGCTCCACGGCGCGCCCGGTCAGGGCGTCGGCCTCGTCCAGCCCCCGGGCCAGGGCGTCGGTGAGCACCACCAGGTCCGGTGGGGTGCGTCCCTGGGCGCCCGTGCGCACCTGCGGCGCCGCGGTGGTGAGCAGCTCCGCCGCGACCCGTGACCGGTCACGACCCAGCGCGCCGACCGGCAGCCCGGTGACCAGGAGGTCGCAGTGCTCCACCGGTCCCGACGTCCGCGCGTGCACGGCCCCGACGCCGGCCCGTGCCAGCGCCGCGGCCACCGCGAGCGCCAGCGGCCCGTGCCCGCGCACCTCGACGGCCGAGCCCGCACGGCGGCGCCCGACGCGCTCCGCGGCCCGGGCGTCGCGCAGGAGCCCGGCGACCAGCAGGGCGTGCAGCAGCGCGCAGGCCGTCTCCGGGTCCGCTCCGCGCCCGACGGCCCGCCGGAGCAGGCCCGAGGTCTCCACCGGTGCCGCACCGAGCTCGTCGAGCATCGTCGCGGTGGCCGGGCACAGGTCCTCCAGCACCCGCCCGCGCGCCGGGTCGAGACCCACCTGGCGGGAGTCCGGGCCGCGGACCAGGACGCACAGGTGCGGAGCGAGCACCACGCGCGGGGGCAGCCCGTGCGGGACGGCGGGGTGGGGCATCGCCCGATCCTGCCGGTCGCCGCGCTCACGCGGATCCGGTCGGCCGACGCGTTCGCAACCGCACAGCCCGCGACCCACCCGCCCGGCCCGCCGCGGCAGGCCGTCGCACCCCCGGTGACCCGCGGCGACGGGTCCCGCGCGCGGCGTGAGCCCGGCGCGCGGTTCCCGGCCCACCCGTGGGGGCGCGTCGCGGCGGTGGCGGGCATACCCTGGTGGCATGGCCAGCACCCCGGTCGTCGAGGTCCGCCGCAGTGCACGACGCCGCCGGATGGTCAGTGCCCGGCGCGAGGGCGACACCGTCATCGTGTTCATCCCCGGGTGGATGAGCGAGCGCGAGGAGCACGACTGGGTCGCCGAGATGGTCCGGCGGCTGGAGCGCAGCGAGCGCAAGCGCCGGTCCCCGGGCCGCCGCGGTGACGACGCGCTGATGCGCCGGGGCGTCGAGCTGTCCACCCGGTACCTGGAGGGCCGCGCCCGCCCGGTGTCGGTCCGCTGGGTGGCGCCGATGCGTACCCGCTGGGCCTCCTGCACCCCCGACGACGGCACGATCCGGGTCAGCGAACGGTTGCGCGACGTGCCGGGGTGGGTGGTGGACTACGTGCTCGTGCACGAGCTCGCGCACCTGCTCTCGGCCGCCCACGACGACACGTTCTGGGCCTGGGTGTACCGCTACCCGAAGACCGAGCGGGCGATCGGCTACCTCGAGGGGCTCAGCGCCGCCGCGGCGCTGGGCATGATCGGCGTGGACGGTGACGGCGCCGACGGCGAGGCGACCGCGGAGGACGCGGCCGGAGGCGGCATCGTCGCCCCCGGTGCCGACGAGCCGGACGCGGTCGCAGCAGGCTGAGCCGCGGCGCGCGTGGGCCGGCTCAGCCGGTGGAGGTACCGGTGGGGCCCTCGTCGTCGGGGTTCCGGTCGGCGTCGTCGGTCGCCTTGTCCGCGTCGGCCCGCATCTGCTTCTCCAGCTCCGCGATCGGGTCGTCGGTCTCGAGCGAGCGGCGCACGAACCCGGCCGGGTCCTCCAGGTCGTCGGCGCTCGGGATCAGGTCCGGGTGCGCCCACACGGCGTCGCGTCCGGCGGAGCCACGCTCGTCGGCGAGCAGCTGCCACAGCTCGGCGGCGGCGCGGAGTCGGCGCGGCCGCAGCTCCAGCCCGACGATCGTGGAGAAGGCCTGCTCGGCCGGTCCACCGGAGGCGCGACGGCGGCGCATGGTCTCGCGCATCGCCTCCGCACCGGGCAGCCGCTCGCCGAGCGCCTCGGCCACCACGGCATCGACCCAGCCCTCGATCAGGGCGAGCAACGTCTCCAGCCGTGCCAGTGCGGCCTGCTGCTCCGGGGTGTCCTCCGGCTCGAACATGCCCGAGGACATGGCCTCCTGGATCGAGGCCGGGTTCGACGGATCGATGTTGCGGGCCAGCTCCTCGATCCGCGAGGTGTCCACGGTGATCCCGCGGGCGTACTCCTCCACGGTGCCCAGCAACCGCTCCCTGAGCCATCCGACGTGTGCGAACAGGCGCTGGTGGGCGGCCTCGCGCGCGGCCAGGTAGAGCATCACCTCACCGGCCGGCAGGTCGAGCCCCTCGGTGAAGGTCCCGATGGACTCGGGCAGCAGTGCCGCGACGCGGTCGGGCCCGACCGGGATACCCACCTCGGTGGAGCTGAGCACCACGGACGCGCGCTGGGCCACGCCCTGACCGAGCGGGGTGCCGAACGCCAGCCCGCCCATCTGGCCGATCATCCCGAGCATCGGTCCGGCCTGCGCGCGGACCTCCTCGGGCAGGCCCTCCACCCAGGCGCCGGAGATGCGGCGGGCGACCGGGTCGCACAGGCGTTTCCAGGTCGGCATCCCCGCCTTGACCCAGTCGGTCGCCGTCCACGCCGCGACCTCGGTCGCGCCGGCCGGGAACTCGGTCGCCGGGTCCAGCCACATCTCGGCCAGCTTGAACGACTCGGAGACGGCCGTGCGCTGCGCGTCGGTCAGCGACGAGGTGGTCTGGGCGAGCTGCTGGGTCGCCATCTGCGCGGCCAGGTCGTAGTTGACCGGTCCGGCGTCGCCGCCGCTGGTCCCGGCGTGGCTGAGCATCTGGCCGAGCTGGCTGAGCATCTGGCCGAGCTGGCTGACGTCGAAACCGCCGGTGCCGCCCGGCATCCCGGGCATCCCCGGCATGCCGGGGAACCCGCCGAAACCGCCGCTCGGGTCACCGGCTCCGGGCGGGAGCTTGCCGAAGCCGAACGGGTCCTTCGGGCCCTGCCCGGAGTCGTCGGACCCGCTGCCGGTGTCCCCTCCGGAGGCATCGCCGGACTCGCTCCGACGGTCGTCGCGGTCACGGTCGCGGTCGGAGGGACCGAAGCCGAAGGGGATGTCACTCATGGCCACCACCGTACGCGGGAGCGCAGGTGCGTGCGGACGAGCTCCGGTGCAGGTGGGCGCACGTTCGCCGACGGCGTACCGACGGGCGGCCGACGCCCCGGGCGGCGGTCAGGAACAGCCCCGCGGGGTGCCCCCGGCCCGGAGCGTGTCGAGCGCGGTCACCGCGTCGCCGACCGTGGCGACCCGGGCCAGCGCCAGCCCGTCCGGGGCGTCCGCCGCGGCCTCGGCACAGTTGTCCGCGGGCACCAGGAACGTCTGCGCCCCGACCTCGGAGGCCTTGAGCATCTTGAACCGGATGCCGCTGATCGGGCCCACCGTCCCCTCCGGGGTGATGGTCCCGGTGCCGGCGATGAACCGACCCCCGGTGAGTTCGCCGGGGGTGAGCTTGTCGACCAGGGCGAGGGTGAACATCAGCCCGGCCGACGGGCCGCCGACGTCGCCGAGGGTGATGGAGAGCCGGTCACCGGCGGCGGGCGCGGTGGCCGGGGTGATGCCGAGGAACGCCCGCGCCGGGTCGTCCGGGTGGCCGGCCGGGATCACCGACACCTCGCGTGCCGGGTCGTCGCCGCGCTTGATCGACAGCGTGACCGGCTCGCCCGGCCGGGCGTCCTCGAGGATCTCCAGCAGCACCGGGACCGAGGAGACCGGCCGGCCGGACACGGCCACGATCTGATCGCCCTCGGCCAGGATCCCGGTGGACGGGGAGCCCTCGGTCAGCGAGCCCACCGTCACCCGGGTCGGCATCTTCAGATACGTCAGCGCCGCGGCCTCGGCATCGGCCACCGAGCCGTCGAAGTCGAGCTGGTTCGCGGAGGTGACCTGCTGGTCGGACAGGCCCGGCGGGTAGATCGTGTACCGCGGGACGAGCTGGTGGTCGGAGGAGGCCCACTCGCGCAGGGCCTGGAAGGCGGTGATCCCGTCGGTGACGCCGACGGTGGTCATGTTCAGGTGCCCGGACGTCGGGTAGGTGGGCAGGCCGGCCGCCGAGACGACCTGTTTGCCCTGGTAGACGTCGAGCGTGTTCACCGTCGGTCCGGGGCCCAGGGAGAGCACCGGGACCGGTACGACGGCCCCGACGACGGCGATTCCCAGCAACAGCAGGAGCGCCGCCATCCCCGACGAAGATCGACCGCCCACGGATGCACCCTACGGGCCCTCACCCGGTCGGGCGCGTGATCCCCCTTCCCGGGACCCGAATGCGGGGGATCGCACCGGGAACTCACGCGTTCTCCGTAGAGTTGGGCAGACAGTGGGACAACCGTGCCGTCGCTCCCCGCCGGCCGGTCGCCCGCTCCTGATTCCGGCAAGTACTGGAGCGTGACCGTGTCCATGCGGCCCCCCGTGGGAGCGCCGTCGCTGTCCCGGCGTACCCGGATCCTGCTCATCGCCGCAGGTGTCCTGGTCATCGCACTGCTGGGTGGCTCTCGGCTGGTCAACTTCTATGTCGACTGGCTGTGGTTCGGCGAGGTCGGCTTCCGCAACGTCCTGACCACCCGGCTGTTCACCCAGGTCGTGCAGTTCCTGGTGATCGCCCTGCTCGTCGGCGGCCTCGTCGCCCTGACGCTGTGGATCGCCTACCGGTTCCGGCCGGTCTTCGTGCCCGTCTCGGGCCCCGAGGACCCGGTGGCCCGGTACCGCACGGTGATCATCCAGCGGCTGCGGCTGTTCGCGGTCGGCGTCCCGGTCGCGATCGGCGTGATCGCCGGGCTGGCCGCGCAGGGTGACTGGCAGACGGTGCAGATGTTCCTGCACGCGACGCCGTTCGGTCAGGTGGATCCGGAGTTCGGCAACGACATCTCGTTCTACGCCTTCACGCTGCCGTTCCTGCGGCTCGTGCTGACCTGGCTGTTCGCCTCGGTGGCGATCTGCTTCATCGTCGCGCTGGTCACGCACTACCTGTTCGGCGGGATCCGGCTCACCGGGCGCACCGGCCAGGTCTCCTCCGCCGCGCGCGCCCAGCTGGCCGTCCTGGCCGGGGTGTTCGTGCTGCTCAAGGCCGTCGGCTACTGGCTCGACCGGTACGAGCTGCTGTTCTCCCGGCGCAACCCCAACTTCACCGGCGCCACCTACACCGACCTGAACGCGGTGCTCCCGGCGAAGGTCATCCTGCTGGTCATCTCGGTGATCTGCGCGGCGGCGTTCTTCGCCGCGGTGTTCCGGCGCAACCTGCAGATCCCGGCCGTCGCGCTGGTGATGCTCGTGATCTCCTCCATCCTGGTCGGCGCGGCATGGCCCGCGGTGCTGCAGCAGTTCGTGGTGGCCCCGAACGCGAACGAGCGCGAGGCGCCCTCGATCAAGCGCAACATCGAGGCGACCCGGGCGGCGTTCGGCCTGACCCCGGACAAGGTCGAGATCAAGGACTACAGCGGGACCTCGACGGCGACCCCGGCGCAGGTGCGCTCGGACACCGCGACGATCCCCAACATCCGGCTGCTCGACCCCGGCAAGCTGAACAAGACCTTCACCCAGCTCCAGCAGCGCCGGAACTTCTACGGCTTCTCCGACTCGCTCGACATCGACCGCTACACGGTCAACGGCCAGACCCAGGACTACATCGTCGCCGCTCGCGAGCTGGACCAGAGCGCCCTGGTCGGCAACCAGACCGACTGGATCAACAAGCACCTCGTCTACACCCACGGCAACGGCTTCGTCGCCGCGCCGGCGAACCAGGTCAACGCGGCGCTGGAGGACACCGGCGGCCAGGGCGGCCTGCCGAAGTTCACCGTGAGCGACACCTCCCAGCAGGGCGCGATCCCGGTGAAGCAGCCGCGCATCTACTACGGCAAGTTGCTCAACAACGAGTACTCGATCGTCGGGGCGGGCCCCGGTGACGCCCCGCGCGAATACGACTCCGACACCCAGCAGTGGACATACGACGGCGCGGGTGGCGTGCCGATCGGCGGGCTGGGCAACCGGATGGCGTTCGCGCTGGCCTACGGCGAGCGCAACATCCTGTTCAACAGCTCGATCAACGAGAACTCGCGGATCCTCTACAACCGCGACCCCTCGCAGCGCGTCAAGGACGTCGCCCCGTGGCTGACGGTCGACAACGACGCCTATCCCGCCGTCGTCGACGGCCGGGTCCAGTGGATCATCGACGGCTACACGACGCTGCAGAACTACCCGTACGCCGCGCAGGTCCCGTTGGGCGAGGCGACCTCGGACAGCCGCCTCGGCGCGCAGGGCCAGCAGGGCCCCAACGACAACATCAGCTACCTGCGCAACTCGGTGAAGGCCACCGTCGACGCCTACGACGGCACGATCAAGCTCTACGCCTTCGACGAGACCGACCCGGTGCTGCAGACGTGGGAGAAGGCGTTCCCCGGTTCGGTCCGGCCGAAGTCCGAGATCACCCCGTCGTTGCAGGCGCACCTGCGCTACCCGGAGGACCAGTTCAAGGTCCAGCGGGAGCTGCTCACGCGCTACCACGTCAGCGACCCCGGCGAGTTCTTCTCCACGGTCTCGTTCTGGGACGTGCCCTCGGACCCGACGGTGCAGGGCAACACCGGTTCCTCGCAGGACGCGCAGCCGCCGTACTACATCCTGGCCGGGCTGCCCGGCCAGCCGGAGCCGACGTTCCAGCTGACCAGCGCGCTGGTCAGCCTGCGACGCCAGTTCCTGGCGTCCTACATGTCGGTGGACTCCGATCCGGAGAACTACGGCAAGATCACCGTGCTGCAGCTGCCGACCGACACCCAGACACTGGGCCCGCAGCAGGTGCAGGCCCAGTTCCTCGGCTCACCACAGGTGTCGCAGGAGCTGAACCTGCTCCGGCAGAACCAGACCACGATCGACTACGGGAACCTGCTGACGCTACCGGTGGCCGGTGGCCTGCTCTACGTCGAGCCGGTCTACATCGAACGCGCCGGTCAGGACTCGTCCTACCCGCAGCTGGCCCGGGTCCTGGTGAGCTACGGCGGCAAGGTCGGGTACAGCCCGAGCCTGTCGGTGGCGCTGGACCAGATCTTCGGGGCCGGTGCCGGCACCGCCGCGGCGGGCACGACGCCGACCCCGGCGACGCCCGCGAAGCCGGCCGCACCGGCCACGCCGGGCGCCGCGAACGCGGCACAGTCGGCGGCGGCGGGCGAGATCCGCTCGGCGCTCAACGATCTCAAGGCGGCCCAGCAGGCCGGTGACTTCGCCAAGCAGGGGCAGGCGCTCGCCGCGCTCGACGCCGCCGTCGCGAAGTTCCAGTCCGCCGGCGGCTGATCGTCGGCGGGGGGGGGGCCGGGGGCCCGGGCCCCCGCCCCCCCCCCCCCCCCGCGACCTCCTCGTGGTCCCGCGCACGCGCGGCGGCGGGCTCGATCCGTCGGCC
>CBIHNM010000034.1:0-21749 GCA_966211265.1 uncultured Pseudonocardia sp. | reverse complement strand
GCCCCGCGGGGGGGGGGGGGGGTGTCTTGGGGTGTGCGCCGGGCGCGGGGGGCCCCGGGGGGGGGGCGCCCCCGGGGGTGGTGCCGGCTCCGGACGGGCCTACTCGACCCGTGTGCGGCGACGGCGGTGGATGGTGCGGATGAGGGCGACGAGCACCCGGGTCGGCAGCGGCAGGTCCGGGACGATCTCGATCGGCGCGTCGTAGCGGTCCGGCTCGGCAGGAGACGGGCCCGGTCCCGTGGCCGCTCCGGCCGCGAGGTCCCGGTAGTGCGCCAGCCCCGCGACGAAGGCCTCGGGGTCACCGCCACGGTCGGGATGGTGGGTGCGGACGAACGAGCGGTACTCCGCGCGCTGCCGGGGGCTGAGCCCGCTCGCCCCGCCGGCCACGTCGTCCGTGTGCTCGTTCATCCGCCTCCACCGCTTCCCGGGCCGCGCGCCTGCTGTGGCGCCGACCCGGCCGTTCCGTGCTCGATGTCCGGTGCCCGATCCGGCTCAGGGCCCGATCTCGACCGAGGTGCCGGGGGTGATCCCGACCGGTCGACGGACACCCGCCGCGCCGGGGGGCGCCGACGGCGCGGTGCCCTCCGGATCGTCCGGCTCGTGCCCGGGCACCTCGACGTCGGAGACGGTGATGTCCACCGGCGATCCGCCGCACAGTGCCGAGACGGTCGTCCGCAGGGTGTCGACGACTCCCGGGATCGGGCGGTCCAGCCGGAGCACGACGGCGAGCTCGACCGGTTCGCCCGGCCTGCCGACGTGCACCCCGACCAGTCGTCGACCGGGCAGGAACGTGGCCACCGCACCGAACGCGCCGCCGTCGAGCCGGGCCACCGCCGGGTGCGCGGTGACCGCGTCCGCGACGAGCTGCGCGAGCTCGGCCGGGTCCGCGGCCGGTCCGGCCGGGGGAGTGGGCGTGACGGACACCGTGTCCGGTCCGGTCACTCGACGCGGGCCGTGGAGGCGGGCGCCGGGGACTCCTGGGCGTCGTCCTCCTCGGCGAAGTGGATGTCGTTCACCGAGATGTTGACCTCGATGACCTCGAGCCCGGTCATCCGCTCGACCGCCCCGATCACGTTGCGCCGGACCGCACGGGCCAGCTCGACGATCGAGGCGCCGTACTCGACGACGACGTCGAGGTCGATCGCGGCCTGCTTCTCGCCGACCTCGACCGCGACGCCCGCGACGCTGGACGCGCCGGTCGAGCTGCCGCCGGGGATGCGCTCACGGATGGCGCCGAACGCCCGCGAGGCGCCGCTGCCCATGGAGTGGACGCCGGAGACCTCGCGCGCGGCGATGCCGCTGATCTTCTGGACGACCGAGGCGGCGATGCTGGTCTTGCCCTGGGTGGTGTCGTCGCTCAGGCGCGCCGGAGAGGCGCCGCTGGGGGTCGCCGGGGTGCTGCTGGAGGTGCTGGAGGTCATGTCCCGCTCCTTCTCCTTCGTGGTCGAGGCGTACGGGTGTGGGATGCCCGACGCGGCGGTTTCCTCACGCACGTTCACCCGTTCGGAGTCCCGACCGGTCATCTGTCACTCCGACGGGTGTAGCGGAGCAGGAGCGAGCCGTCCTCCTCCAGCGCCCCGGCGAGCTCCATCGACCGGGTCGGGACCGGGTCGGAGACGGCCGTGCGCCCGGCCCGCCCGGCCGCGAGCAGCGGGCTCAGCGTCAGGCACAGCTCGTCCACCGCGTCCGCGGCGACCAGCGCGCCGAGCAGCGTCGGCCCGCCCTCGCAGAGCACCCGGTGCAGCCCGCGGCGCCCGAGCTCGGCCAGCAGGGTCTGCGGGCGCAGGTCGTCCAGCACCGTGACGTCGGCGCCCGCGGCGGCCAGGGCGGTGCGCCGTCCCGGGGGTGCGGCGGCGCCGGTGAGCACGATCGGCGCGGTCCGGGTGTCGGTGAACAGCCGTGCGCCGGGGTCGAGGTCGGCGGACCCGGTGACGACCGCGATCGGCGGCGGCGGGCCGTCACCGGCTCCGCGGCGGGCACCCCGGTAGTCCTCGGCACGCACGGTGCCGGCGCCGACCAGGATCACCTGGGCGCGGCTGCGGAGCACGCCGAACACCCGGCGGTCGGCGGCCGAGGCCAGGCCGCCGGAGCGTCCCTCGACCTCCACCGCCCCGTCGAGGGAGCTCACCATGTTGGCCCGGACCCACGGCCGGTCGGACACGTCCGGGTGCGGGTAGCGGGCGACGAGCCAGGCATCGGACCCGTCGTCGGGGTCGCCCGCGGACGGGCCGGGGCCGGGAGTGTGAAACAGGTCGCGCACGACGCGCATCTCAGCACGTCGCCCGCGCGCCACCGTCGCCGAGTCGATCGAGGACCCGGGGGTGCTATCGCCCCAGGGTTGCCTCACTTATGGTGAGGGCTGCCGACCACGAACGAGGGAGACCGATGGGCACCGGGCGCACGAGGGCTGCCACGTGACCGCGACGGCCGAGCCCGCGTCCGGGTCCACGACCACCGCAGGGCCGCGCCCGCGCCCGACGATGCGCCGCCGCCGGCTGATCGGCCTGGTCCTGCTCGTCGGCGCGCTGGTGCTGGCCGTGCTGGCCAGTATCGCGGTCGGCACGAAGCTGATCCCGCTCGGCGAGGTGGTGGGCGCGCTGTTCGCCCCCACCGGTACCGAGAACGACATCGTCATCAACTCGCTGCGGGTCCCGCGCACGGTGCTCGGGGTGCTCGTGGGGGCCGCGCTGGGGCTGGCCGGGGCACTGGTGCAGGGCTTCACCCGCAACCCGCTCGGTGACCCGGGCCTGCTCGGGGTGAACGCCGGGGCCGCGTTCTTCGTGGTGGTCGGCATCTACGTCTTCGGCGTGACCAGCCTGCTCGGCTACGTCTGGTTCGCCTTCGCCGGCGCGATGGTGGCCAGCGTGACGGTCTTCTCGATCGGTGCCCGGGGGCGTGGCGGCGCCACCCCGGTGACGCTCGCGCTCTGCGGTGCCGCGGTGTCGTTCCTGCTCCAGGCGCTCACCTCGTCGATCATCCTGATCGACGCGGCCACGCTGGACGCCTACCGGTTCTGGAACGTCGGCTCGCTGGCCGGGCGGGAGACCGCGGTCGCCGGGCAGGTCGTCTGGTTCATCGTGATCGGCACCCTGATCGCGCTGTTCAGCGCCCCGGCGCTGAACGCGCTGTCGCTGGGCGAGGACGTCGCGGCCTCGCTGGGGCACTCGGTGCGCCGTACCCGGACCGTGGGCATCCTGGCGATCACGTTGCTGTCCGGCGCGGCGACCGCGGCGTGCGGGCCGATCGTCTTCCTGGGCCTGGTCGTGCCGCACGTGGTGCGGGCGGCCACCGGCCCCGACTACCGCTGGCTGCTGCCCGGCTCGGCGCTGTCGGGCGCGGTGCTCATCCTGGGCGCGGACGTCGTCGGGCGGGTCGTGGCCCGGCCCGCGGAGCTGCAGGTGGGCATCGTGGTGGCGTTGATCGGCGCCCCGTTCTTCATCGCCCTGATCCGCCGTCGGAAGCTGGCCGAGGTATGACCACGACCGAGGAGCGTCGCACGGCGGAGCCCGGCCCCCGCGTGCCCGGACGCGTGCCCTGGCGGTACCGCGGGTTCTCCGGGGTCAGGCGCCCGCGCACGCTGTTCGTGCTGCTGGCGTGCGCGGTCGTGCTGGTGCTGGCCTCGGCGGTGAACCTGGGCCGCGGCGACTACCCGATCGGGCTGGGCGACGTGCTGGCGACGCTGTTCGGCGGGGGTGGGGAGTCCCAGCGGTTCATCGTGCTGGAGCTGCGCCTGCCCCGGTCGCTGACCGGCGCGCTCGTCGGAGGGGCCCTCGCGGTGTCCGGGGCGATCTTCCAGGCGGTCGCGCGCAACCCGCTGGCCAGCCCGGACATCATCGGCATCACCTGGGGTGCCAGTGCCGCGGCGGTGTTCGTGATCGTGCTGGGCGGCGGCATGAGCGCCGTCGGCGGCACGTTCGCCGCGGTGGGTGTCCCGATCGCCGCCCTGGTCGGCGGGCTCCTCAGCGCCACGGCGATCTACGCGCTGGCCTGGCGGCGCGGTGTGCAGGGCTACCGCCTGGTGCTGGTCGGGATCGGCATCAACGCGGTCCTGGTCGCCGCCGTGAACTGGCTGCTGACCGTCGCCCAGATCTACCAGGCCGCCCAGGCCCAGGTCTGGCTCAACGGCAGCCTCAACGCCCGGAGCTGGGACGACGTGGTGTCGGTCTCGATCGCGATGCTGGTCCTGGTGCCGGCCGCGCTGATCCTCACCTTCGTCCTGGGCGGGCTGCGGTTCGGCGACGACACCGCGCGCGGCCTGGGCATCCGGGTCAACGGCGCGCGCACCGGGCTGTTGCTGGTCGCGGTCGGGCTGGCCTCGGTGGCCACCGCGTCGGCCGGACCGATCGCGTTCGTCGCGCTGGTGAGCCCGCAGCTGGCCCAGCGGCTCTGCCGGTCGCCGTCGCCGCCGCTCGGCGTGTCGATGCTCCTGGGCGCCGCCCTCGTGGTCGTCTCCGACGTGATCGCCCGAACCGCGTTCGGCGGTACCGAGCTGCCGGTCGGCGTCGTCACGGCCGTCCTCGGGGCCCCCTACCTGCTGTTCCTGCTCGCTCGTCACCGCCGGGAGGCACGTTCATGACCCTCCAGAGCGCCCGGAGCGCCGACCTCGGGGCCGACCGTGTCGCAGAGGGGGCCCCGGTCCGGCTGCGTGCGGAGAGCCTGCGGCTCGGGTACGGCGACCACCTCGTCGTCGACGGCCTGGACCTCGACGTCCTGCCCGGCACCGTCACCGCGGTGATCGGGCCGAACGGCTGCGGCAAGTCCACGCTGCTGCGTGCGCTGGGCCGGTTGCTGACCCCGGTCTCGGGCCAGGTCCTGCTGGACGGCAAGCGGATCGACAAGACACCGACCCGTGAGGTCGCGAAGGTGCTGGGGATCCTGCCGCAGTCACCGCTCGCGCCGGAGGGCCTGACCGTCGGTGACCTGGTCTCCCGGGGCCGTCACCCGCACCAGGCCTGGTACCGGCAGTGGTCCAGCGACGACGAGGAGGCCGTGGCCCAGGCGCTGGACTGGACCGGGATCGGCGACCTGGCCGACCGTCCGGTCGACGAGCTCTCCGGCGGCCAGCGCCAGCGCGCCTGGATCTCGATGGCGCTGGCCCAGGGCACCGACCTGCTGCTGCTCGACGAGCCGACCACGTTCCTGGACCTGGCCCACCAGATCGACGTCCTGGAACTGGTCCGGCGGCTGCACACCGAGGCCGGGCGCACCGTGGTGATGGTGCTGCACGACCTGAACCTGGCCGCGCGCTACGCCGACCACCTGGTCGCCATGCGCGACGGCAGGATCGTCGCCGCGGGCGACCCGGCGGACGTGATCACCGCGCCGATGCTGTCCGACGTGTTCGGGCTGCGGGCCCACGTCGTGCCGGACCCGGTCACCCGGACCCCGATGGTGGTCCCGATCGGTGGCCGCTCCGCCGGGTAGGCCGGGGCCCCGGTGTAGAACACCGGTGTGGACCACCTGGCGACGCGTGCGGTGCACGCCGGCAACGACATCGACCCGGGGACCGGCGCGATCCGTCGCCCGCTGGTCACCGCCAACTCCTACGCGCTGCCCGAGGACCCCTCCGAGCTCGACTGGTCGGGTACCGGGACCGCGCTCTACACCCGCAACGGAGGGGCCAACCAGCGCTGGCTGGAGGACAAGCTCGTCGCCCTGGAGGACCCGGCGGGGGACGGGACGGCGGCGGTCGCGCTGGCCTCCGGTGTCGCGGCGCTGCACGCGGTGCTGTTCACGTTCCTGCGCTCCGGTGACCACGTCGTGTCCTCCGACGTCACCTACGTCGCCACCCACCGCCTGCTGACCGAGCTGCTCCCGGACCGCTACGGCATCACCGCGACGCTGGTCGACTCCTCCGACCCCGACGCGGTCCGCGCCGCGATCGGGCCACGGACCCGGTTGGTGCACGTGGAGACCCCGGCCAACCCGACCACCCGGATCACCGACGTGGCCGCCGTCGCGGCGATCGCGCACGCCGCCGGGGCGCTGTGCTCGGTGGACTCCACGTTCGCCACCCCGGTCCTGCAGCGGCCGCTGGCGCGGGGCGCCGACCTGGTCGTGCACTCGCTGACCAAGTACATCAACGGCCACGGGGACGCGATGGGCGGCGCGGTGCTCGGACGTGCCGAGCTGGTCGAGCGGATCCGTGCGGACGCGATGGTCGACGTCGGCGGCGTGCTCAGCCCCTTCAACGCCTGGTTGATCATGCGCGGCGCGGTCACGCTGCCGATGCGGATGCGGACGCACTGCGCCTCCGCGCAGACCGTGGCCGAGTTCCTGGAGTCCGACCCGCGGGTCGCCTACGTCGCCTACCCGGGACTGGCCTCGCACCCGCAGCACGAGCTGGCGGCGGCCACCCTCGACGGCGGCTTCGGCGGGATGCTCGCCTTCGCCCTGGACGGCGACACGGCCCTGCAGAACCGGTTCGTCGCGGCGCTGCGGATCATCACCTCGGCGGTCTCGCTCGGCCACGACGAGACGCTCGTCGTGCACGTCGCGGCCGGGGACACCGGTCGGGCGGCACACTTCCCGGAGCCGTTCCGCCGTTACGGGCACCTGCGCCTGTCGGTCGGCCTGGAGGACCCCCGCGACCTGGTCGCCGACCTCGCCCGGGCGCTCGACACGGTGCTCCCACGCCCCTGACCCCCACCCGCTCGTGGGAGCCGGAGGGGTACGGAAGGGGCCCCGGGTCAGCTGACCAGGGGGTGCAGGAGCCAGAACGCGCACGCGGCGGCCAGCCCGGCGGCCGGGATGGTCAACACCCAGGCCACCGCGATGTTGCCGGCCACGCCCCAGCGCACCGCGCTCAGGCGCTTCGTCGCGCCCACCCCGAGGATCGACGACGTGATCGTCTGGGTGGTGGAGATCGGAGCCGCGAACACGAACGCCGTCGTGTACAGCACGGCCGAGGCGGTCGCCTCGGCGGCGAACCCGCGCGGCGGATCCAGGTCGATCATGCGGCGGCCCAGCGTGCGCATGATCCGCCAGCCGCCGGCGTAGGTGCCGGCCGAGAGCGCACCGGCGGAGATCAGCACCACCCACCACGGCACGTCGAAGCCCTGGTGGAAGCCGCCGACCACGAGCGCCAGCACGATCACGCCCATCGTCTTCTGCGCGTCCTGCAGGCCGTGCCCGAGTGCCATCGCCGCGGCCGAGACCGTCTGGGCGTGCCGGAAGCCGCGGGTCAGCCGGGACGGACGCCCGCGCCGGAACAGCCACAGGATCGCGATCATCACCAGTCCCGCCAGCAGGAACCCGACGACCGGCGAGAGCACCATCGGGATGATCACCTTCTCCAGCACCCCGGTCCACTGCACGCTGCCGGAGGAGGCGAGCGCGGCCCCGACCAGCCCGCCGATCAACGCGTGCGAGGACGACGAGGGCAGCCCGAACCACCAGGTGACCAGGTTCCAGACGATCGCCCCGACCAGGGCCGAGAGCACGACCGCGAGTCCGGAGATGCCCTGTGGCGCGGCGATGATGCCGCGGCCGACGGTGGAGGCCACCTCGGTGCCCAGGTAGGCGCCGAGCAGGTTCATCACCGCGGCCATGGCGAGCGCGACCCGGGGGGTGAGCGCGCGGGTGGCGACCGAGGTGGCGATCGCGTTGGCGGCGTCGTGGAAGCCGTTGGTGTAGTCGAAGCCGAGTGCGACGACGATCACCACGACGACGGCGGCGAGCTCCACTCAGGCTTCCTTGACCGCGATCGACTCGACCGTGTTGGCCACCGTCTCGAACGCGTCCGCGGCGTCCTCCAGGGTGTCCACGACCTCCTTGAGCTTGATCGCCTCCAGCACCGCGGCCGGGTCGGTGATCGGCTCGGCGGGGGACAGGATCCCGGACAGCACCCGGTGGTAGATCTCGTCGGCCTCGTTCTCGAGGGAGTTGACGTCGATCCAGTACTCCTGCAGGGCCGACATCTTCTCCAGCCCCGGCATCGCCTGCACGGTCCGCGCGGCGGCGCGTTGCAGCACGTCGACCTGCGCGTCCACGCCCGGAGGCAGGGGCCCGAGCCGGTAGAGCACGATCCGGTCGGCGGCCTCCTCGATCGCGTCGCACACGTCGTCGAGCGAGGAGGCCAGCCGGTAGATGTCCTCCCGGTCGAACGGGGTGACGAACACCTTGTTGAGCTTGACCATGATCTCGTGGGTCAGCTCGTCGCCGGCGTTCTCCGACTCCTTGACCCGTCGCGCGATCTCCGGGCGGGCGTCCGGTTCGGCGGCGACGAGCTTCGCGAGCTCGTCCGCGGCGACGACGATGTTCTCCGCCGCGCGGGTGAACAGCGGATAGAACCCGCGTTCGTGCGGTGTCAACCGGAAGGCCATGCGCTTGTTGTACGCGAACGGCCCACCGGCCGTGTGACCGGACCCCCGCCCGCGCCGCTCACGGGGTCAGCCGATCAGGGACCGGCCGATGATCTCCTTCATGATCTCGTTGGTGCCGCCGTAGATGGACTGCACGCGCGAGTCCACGAACGCCTTCGCGATCGGGTACTCCATCATGTAGCCGTAGCCGCCGTGCAGCTGCACGCACCGGTCGACGACGCGCTTGAGCAGGTCCGAGGTCCACCACTTGGCCTTGGCGGCGTCGGGCACCGACAGCTCGCCCTCGACGTGCTGGCGGATGCAGCGGTCCACGAACACCTGCGCGATGGTCACCTCGGTGTCCATCTCGGCCAGCTCGAACCGGGTGTTCTGGAAGTTCGACACCGGACGGCCGAAGGCCTTGCGGTCCTTGGTGTAGTCCAGGGTCTGCTGCAGCGAGCGGGCCGCGCCCGCCGTGCTGCCCACCGCGATCGAGAGCCGCTCCTGGGCGAGGTTCTGCATCAGGTAGACGAAGCCCTGGCCCTCCTGCCCGAGCAGGTTCGCACCCGGCACCCGCACGTCGGTGAACGAGAGCTCGGCGGTGTCCTGTGCCTTCATGCCGACCTTCTTCAGCCGGCGCCCGCGCTCGAAGCCCTCCATCCCGCGCTCGACGACGAACAGCGAGAAGCCCATGTGCTTGGCGTCGGGGTCGGTCTTGGCGACCACGACGACCAGGTCGGCCATGATCCCGTTGGTGATGAAGGTCTTGGAGCCGTTGAGGATCCAGTCCTCGCCGTCGCGACGGGCGGTCGTGGCGATGCCCTGCAGGTCCGAGCCGGTGCCGGGCTCGGTCATCGCGATCGCGGTGATGGTCTCGCCGGAGCAGAACCCCGGCAGCCAGCGCCGCTTCTGCTCCTCGGTGCCCAGCCGCAGCAGGTACGGCGCGACGACGTCGTTCTGCAGCGGGAAGCCCAGCCCGCTGGCGCCGGCGGCGGAGATCTCCTCGGTCAGCACGGCGTTGTAGCGGAAGTCGTCGACCCCGCCCCCGCCGTAGGACTCGGGCACGGCCATGCCCAGCAGACCCGCGGCGCCCGCGGCCTTCCAGACCTCGCGGCTGACCTGCCCCTCCTCCTCCCACCGTTCGTGGAAGGGGAGGACCTCCTTGGCCATGAACGTCCGGCACAGGTCACGGAACGCGTCGTGTTCGGCGGTGAAGATGTCGCGCTGCATGGTAGGCAGTGTCACATACCGACGGGTAACTTCAGGTGGTCCCGCGGGCCGCCGATGTCCCCCTCGTGCCGATAAGGTGCGTGCATGGGGCGGGTATGAACCTTCTGGACGCGGCGGCGAACGTCTGGGACAAGGCCGTGACCGGGCACGTGGCGAACCTGCACCGGATGCCGCGCGAGGCCGTGGTCGGGTCCCCGTCGGGGATCCTCTACCGCTACCTGCCGCGCTCGGGCGTCGACCAGGTCGGCGGGCCGCCGGTGCTGCTGGTGCCGCCGCTGGGCGCACCGGACTTCGCCTACGACCTGCGCCGCGGATGTTCGCTGGTGCAGCACCTGCTGCACGCGGGCCGGACGGTCTACCTCGTCGACTACGGCCCGATGTCGTTCGACGACCGGGGCCTGGGCCTCGAGGACTGGGTCGAGGACGTGGTGCCGCGGATGACCCGTGAGGTCGCGGCCGAGACCGGACAGGACGTCCACCTCATGGCGTGGTCGCTCGGCGGGATCTTCGCGCTGCTCGCGGTGGCCTCCGCGGCGCAGTCCGGCGAGCGCCTGCCGGTCGCGACGGTCAGCGTGATCGGCACCCCGGTCGACATCGCGGAGGTCCCGCTGATCGCCCCGATCCGGCCGCTGGCCCAGATCGCGGGCGGGCGCGTCGTGTCGTCGATCTACCAGGCGATCGGCAGCTTCCCGGCGCCGATGGTGAGCTGGGCGTTCCAGCTCACGGCGGTCGACAAGCTGATCACCCGGCCGCTCGCGCTGCTGTCCCGGCTCGACGACCGGGACTGCCTGGCCCAGATCGAGGCCGTCGACCACCTGATGGCGAACATGCACGGCTACCCGGGTCGCGCGTTCGGGCAGCTGTTCCACCTGCTGGTGCGCGGCAACGATCTCGCCGCCGGTGCGCTGGTGCTGGGCGGGCGCACGATCGAGCTCTCCGCCGTCGACGTCCCGGTGCTGGTCGTCGCCGGGGAGGACGACGTGATCGCGCCGTTGAAGTCGGTGCGCCGCACCGTGGACCTGTTGACCGGCTCGCCGGAGGTCCGGTTCGCCACCGCCCCGGGCGGGCACCTGGGCGTGCTCACCGGACGTCGCGCCCGCGACACCACCTGGTCGGAGCTGGACCGGATGCTCGACGACCACGCCGGCTCCCCGGCATCCCCCGGTAGCTGACCGCCCCGGACAATGGGCGGCATGCGTTACCTGGAGCGACTCGGCACGGCCAAGCGGTACTCGGTGATCGGCCTGGGGACCTGGCAGTTCGGCTCGGCGGAGTGGGGCTACGGCGACGCCTACGCGGGCGGCGAGTCCGCGAAGATCGTCGAGCGGGCCCGGGAGCTGGGCATCACCGTGTTCGACACGGCCGAGGCCTACGGCTTCGGGCGCAGCGAGCGGATCCTGGGGGAGGCGCTCGCCTCCACCGGTGGGACCGACGACGCCGTCGTCGCCACGAAGATCTTCCCGATCCTGCCGACGGCACCGGTCGTGCAGCAGCGCGGTGTCGCCTCGGCCCAGCGTCTGGGCGTCCGGACCGTGGACCTCTACCAGGTGCACCAGCCGAACCCGCTGGTCGGTGACACGACGACGATGCGCGGGATGCGTGCCCTGCGCGACGTCGGGCTCGTCGACGAGGTCGGCGTGTCCAACTACTCGCCCGACCGCTGGCGCGCCGCGGAGACCGCGCTCGGCTCGCGGGTGCTGTCCAACCAGGTGCAGTTCAGCCTCGTCGCGCGGGAGCCGATGGACGAGCTGATCCCGTGGGCCCGGCGCACCGGGCACCTGGTGATGGCCTTCAGCCCGCTCGCCCAGGGGCTGCTGACCGGGCGCTACGGCCGCGACCACCGGCCCTCGAACGTGGTCCGCCAGAACACGGTGTGGCTGCCGGAGAACCTCGACGCCGCGCGCCCGCTGCTCGACACCCTGCGCGACGTCGCCTCCGCGCACGGCGCGTCGCCGGCGCAGATCGCGCTGGCCTGGGTGCTGCACTTCGACAACGTGGTGGCGATCCCGGGTGCGTCGAGCGTCCGGCAGGTGGAGAGCAACGCCGCGGCCGCGGACATCACGCTCTCCGACGACGAGCACGCCGGCCTCACCGCCGCCGCGCGGGCCTACCGCCCGCGGACCGGCATCCCGGCCCTGCCCCGCCTGGTGGCCGACAAGCTGGGCCGCTGAGCCCGCGCGGGCGCGGACGTCGGCACCGGGCACCGACGTCCGTGCCCGGGCGGCTCAGCGCAGGTTCGCGCGCAGGAACTGCAGGGTGCGGTCCCAGGCGATCTCGGCCTGCTCCTTGTCGTAGGTTCCCATCAGGTTCTCGTCGTTGAAGAACGCGTGCCCGGCCGGGTACTGGTGGAACTCGGGCCGCACGCCGGACTCGGACTCGATCCGCCCGGCGAGGGCGGCCACGGCGTCCGGGTCGGCCATCGTGTCGTCGCGGCCGAAGTGGCCCTGCAACGGCGCGGTCAGGCCGGCGAAGCTCGGGTAGTCCTCGCCGAGCACGCCGTAGAACGGCACCGCTGCGCCGATCTTGTCGCCCTGCTGCGCGGCCAGGACCAGCACGAACCCGCCGCCCATGCAGAAACCGACCGCGCCCACGGTGGACGAGGTGACGGCCTCGTGGCCGAGCAGGTGGTCGACGGCCCCGCCCAGGTCGGTGGCGGCGCGGTCGACCGGGAGCGCGCCCATCAGCGCACCGGCCTCGTCGGAGTCGTGCGTGGTGCGCCCGCCGTAGAGGTCCGGTGCCAGCGCGACGAAGCCCTCCGCGGCGAGGCGGTCGGTGACGTCGGCGATGTGGTCGGTCAGGCCCCACCACTCCTGGATCACGACGACGCCGGGCCCGGACCCGGAGTCGGGGAGCTTCAGGTAGCCGTGGGCGGTGCCGCCGTTGCTCGCGAACGTGACGTTCTGGATCGGGTTCTCGTTGCTGTGCTCAGACATCGGACCCGATCAGATCACGGCCGCGCGGCGCCCGCGCGGCGGGAACGGGTGTGACCGGCGAGACGTCCGCTCCATCCGGAAAGAGTGAGCGTCACCAACGACCGAGGATTACCGTCTGGCCCCATGACCACCTCGGACGTGTCCGGTTCCCGCGCCGCGCACGACGCGGCGGTCGCCGAGCTCAGACGGATCCGCGCCGCGTCCGGGCCGTCGGTGCAGCTGGGCAAGCGGACCTCGAACCTGTTCCGCTTCGGCGACCGCGACCGCCCGGCGCCGGCCGTGGTGCGGCTGGACACCTCCGCGCTGGACGGCGTGATCGGCGTCGACCCGGTCGCCCGCACCGCCGAGGTCCAGGGCATGGCCACCTACGAGACGCTGGTCGACGCCACGCTGGCGCACGGGCTCATGCCGCTGGTCGTCCCGCAGCTCAAGACGATCACCCTGGGCGGCGCGGTGACCGGGCTGGGCATCGAGTCGACCTCGTTCCGGCACGGCCTGCCGCACGAGTCGGTGCTGGAGATGGACGTCCTGACACCCGAGGGCGAGCTGCTCACGGTGACGCCCGCGGGCGAGCACGCCGAGCTGTTCGCGGCGTTCCCGAACTCCTACGGCACGCTCGGCTACGCGTTGCGCCTGGTGATCGAGCTGATGCCGGTGCGGCCGTACGTGAAGCTGTCGCACCACCGCTACCCGGACGCGGCGGCGGCCACCGCCGCGATCGTCGACCTCTGCGACCTGTCGCGGCCGGGCCACCTCGACTTCCTGGACGGGACGGTGTTCTCGCCGGGTGAGCAGTACCTGACCGTCGGGGAGTTCGTCGACGAGCCGATGCCCGGGGCGCGGGTCTCCGACTACACCGGCCAGGAGGTGTACTACCGGTCGCTGCAGCGCCGCCCGGTGGACCACCTCCGGGTCCGCGACTACATCTGGCGCTGGGACCCGGACTGGTTCTGGTGCTCGCGGGCGTTCGGTGTCCAGCAGCCGTGGGTGCGCCGCTTCTGGCCGCGTCACCTGCGGCGATCGGACGTGTACCGCAGGCTCGTCGCGCTCGACCAGCGCTACCAGGCCGGCAACCACGTCCGGCGGGTGCTCGGTGCTCCCGAGGAGGAGATGGTCGTCCAGGACGTCGAGATCCCGGCCGCCCGGATCCCGGAGTTCCTCGAGACGTTCCACCGCGACGTGCGGATCGCGCCGATCTGGTTGTGCCCGGTACGGCTGCGCGGGCAGCGGACGTGGCCGCTCTACCCGATGGAGGTCGACGAACTCTACGTCAACGTGGGGTTCTGGTCCTCGGTCCCGCGGGTACCCGGCCGCCCGGATGCGCACAACCGGCTGGTCGAGACGTTGGTCGCCGATCTCGGCGGGCACAAATCGCTCTACTCGACGGTTCACTACGACGAGGACGAGTTCTGGGCACGCTACAACGGCCCGGCATACCGGGCGGTGAAGGACCGCTACGACCCGGCCGGGCGGGCGCCCGACCTGTTCAGCAAGGTGACCGGCCGCTAGCCGAGGCGGCCGGAAGGGGTGGCGGAGCGGGACGCGCTCCGCACGACGGAGGAGTGGGGGCGCAGGGCGATGACAGGGTTGATCGAACGGACACAGGTGACCTCGCCGCCGGTGGCCGAGCTGCTGACCAGCGTGCTGGGGCCGAACTCGCCGATCCGGGTGCAGGCCTTCGACGGCTCGACGACCGGCCCGCCGGACGCCGAGATCACGTTGCACGTGCGCACCCCGCGGGCGCTGGCGCGGCTGGCGTCCGCGCCCGGGTCGCTCGGGCTGGCCAGGGCCTACGTCACCGAGGACATCGACGTCGACGGCGATCTCTACGCGGCGCTGCAGGCGCTGTCGGAGGTCACGCTGCACTCGATCCCGCGCCGCGAGCAGCTGCGCCTGGCCCGGCAGCTGCTGCCCTACTGGCGCGAGCACCACGTCCCGCCGCCGGACCTGGAGGCGCGGCCGAGGGGCCTGCGGCACTCCCGGCGCCGCGACTCCCAGGCCATCTCGCACCACTACGACGTGTCCAACAGGTTCTACGAGTACGTCCTCGGGCCCTCGATGACCTACACCTGCGCCGCCTACCCGCACGCCGACGCCTCGCTCGAACAGGCCCAGGCCGCCAAGTACGAGCTGGTCTCGGCCAAGCTCGCGCTCGAGCCGGGGATGCGGCTGCTCGACGTCGGCTGCGGCTGGGGCGGGATGGTCATGCACGCCGCCGCCGAGCACGGTGTGCGCGCGCTCGGGGTGACGCTCTCCCGCGAGCAGGCCGCCTGGGCGCAGGAGGCGATCGAGAGGCGGGGCCTGTCGGACCTGGCGCAGGTGCGCCACCTGGACTACCGCGACGTGCCCGACGGCGCCTACGACGCGGTCAGCTCGATCGGCCTGACCGAGCACATCGGCAAGGGCAACCTCGACTCCTACTTCGCCTCGATGTACGCCAAGCTCCGTCCCGAGGGCCGGATGCTCAACCACTGCATCACCCAGCCGTTCCGCCCGACCAAGCGCCACACCGACCCGTTCATCAGCCGCTACGTCTTCCCGGACGGCGAGCTGGAGACGATCGGTGTGCTGGTGTCGGCCATGAACGACGCCGGGTTCGAGATCCGGCACGCGGAGAACCTGCGCGAGCACTACGCGATGACCCTGCGCGACTGGGGAGCGAACCTGGAGCGCAACTGGGACGACGGCGTCGCCGAGGTCGGCACCGGCCGGGCCCGGGTGTGGCGGCTCTACATGGCCGCGTGCCGTCTCGGGTTCGACCTGGACAACATCCAGCTCCACCAGGTGCTGGGGGTGAAGCTGGGCGACAACGGCTCGTCGGCGTTCCCGCTGCGCGGCGAGCACGGCGCCTACTGACCTCCCGCGGGCCGGGGCGTCAGGCCGCCAGCGCGGCGCGGGCGGCGGCGACGGCCCGGCCGGCGTAGCCGCCGCCGAACAGCACGGTGTGCACCAGCAGCGGGAACAGCTGGTGCAGGGGGACCCGCCGCTGCCACCCGTCGGCGAGCGCGCCGGTCTCCCGGTAGCCGGCGCGCACCGCGTCGAGGTGGGGGAGGCCGAACAGGTCGAGCATGGCCAGGTCGGTCTCGCGGTGCCCGCCGTGCGCCGCGGGGTCGATCAGCCAGGCCTGACCCGGCCCCCACACGACGTTGCCCGACCACAGGTCGCCGTGCAGCCGGGCGGGCGGCTCGGGCGGCCCGGCCAGTTCCGGCAGCCGGTCGCAGACCTGCTCGAACACCGCGGTGTCGGCGAGGTCGCCGGCGTCGCGGGCGGCGCGGACGTAGGGCTCGACCCGGTGCTCGGCGTACCACTGCGGCCAGCTCGCGGCGTTCGCGCCGTTGTCCATCCGGGTGCGCCCGATCCACGCCCGCTCCGGCCCGCCGGGCGGTGCGGCACCGAAGCCCTCGGCGCCGGCGTCGTGCAGCACCGCCAGGCGGCGGCCCAGCTCGGCGGCGTGCTCGGCGGACGGAGGCCCGGTCTCGACCAGCGTCGTGACCAGCCATTCGTCGTCGGAGCCGAGCACCTCGGGCACGGCCGGGCCGCCCGGGACGACGATCCAGCCCAGCCCGGCCGCCTCGGCCGCCACCGACCCGGGGTCGGCCGCGCCGTTCTTGACCACGACCGTCCGTCCGTCGTCGAGCTCGCAGCACGGCGGGACGCCACCCCGGTCGTGCCGCACGCGGGCGCCGGTGAGGCGCTCCACGACCGCGGCCGGGGTGCTCATCCGCCGCCCGCGGCAGGCGGCGCGCTCACGCGCTCCGTTTCACGAGGTCGACCAGGCCCGGCATCGCGGCCCGGACCATGTCCAGGACCTCGGTGAACCCGTCCGGTCCGCCGTAGTAGGGGTCCGGCACCTCGGCGCCGTCGACGGCGTGCGGGTCGAACGAGCGGAGCAGTCGCACCCGCTCCGGCTCCGGGGCGGAGCACCGCAACGACCGCCGGTGCCCCTCGTCCAGGGCGATCAGCAGGTCGGCCGAGAGCACCTCGGAGTCGACCTGACGGGCCGTGTGCGCGGTGTCGTAGCCGTGCTCGGCCAGGGTCCGCGCCGCGCGCTCGTCCATCGGCGCGCCGATGTGCCAGTGACCGGTCCCGGCGCTGGTCACCCGGACGCGGTCGGAGAGCCCGAGGGCCTCGATCTCCGCGGCCAGGACCTTCTCCGCGATCGGGGACCGGCAGATGTTGCCGCTGCAGACGAAGGAGACGTGCACGCTCCCACCGTAGGCGCCGGTGCGGCGGCCCGGGCCGCCCGGGCGGTACGCCGGTGGTGGTCGGCACCGGCCGCGGCCCGGCGTGGCGGCGACCGGTCGTAGGGTGGGGCGATGGCGTTCGCACCTGCGTCCGGCGGCACGGCAGGACCGCCCGGGCACGACCTGCACCACCACGGCGACGCCGACGCGGCCGAGGGGCTCGTCGACTTCGCGGTCAACGTGCAGGGGGACGGGCCACCGCACTGGCTGCGCGATCGGCTGGCCGCGATGCTCGACGACCTGGGCCGCTATCCCGCTGCCACGCACGACGCGGCCGCCCGCGCCGCGGTCGGGGCACGGCACGGCCGCCCGCCCGAGCAGGTGCTCGCGCTGGCCGGCAGCGCGGAGGGGTTCGCGCTGCTGCCGGCGCTGTCCCCGCGCCACGCCGTCGTAGTGCACCCGGGGTTCACCGAACCGGACGCCGTCCTGAGCGAGGCCGGGATCGAGGTCACCCGGGTCCTCACCGACCCGCGCGACGGGCACGCGCTGGACCCGGCGGCCGTCCCCGCCGACGCCGACCTGGTCGTCATCGGCAACCCGACGAACCCGACCGGCGTGCTGCACCCGGCCGAGACGATCCGCTCGCTGGCCCGGCCCGGGCGCGTCGTGCTGGTCGACGAGGCCTTCGCCGACGCCGTCCCGGGGGAGCCGGAGTCGGTCGCCGGCGAGGTCTCGCTGCCCGGGCTGCTGGTGTTCCGCTCGCTCACCAAGACCTGGGCGCTGGCCGGGCTGCGGGCCGGCTACGCGCTCGGCGACCCGGTCCTGCTGCAACAGCTCGCCGCACCTCGGCCGCCGTGGCCGGTCTCGACGCTCGCGCTGGAGGCGATCGTGGCCTGCTGCGAACCGGCCGCGCTGTCCGCGGCCGACCAGCGGGCCCGCGAGCTGGCCGCGCACCGGGTCGAGCAGTCCGCCGCGCTGGGCGGCATCGAGGGCATCGAGGTGCTGCCCGGGGCGGCGCCCTATCTGCTCCTGCACCTGCCCGACGGCCGGGGCGAGGCCGTCCGCACCCGGCTGCGCTCCGAGGGCATCGCGGTGCGCCGCTGCGACACCTTCCCCGGTCTCGGCCCCGACCACCTGCGGGTCGCGGTCCGGCCGCCGCGCACCGCCCGCGTGCTGGTGGAAGCCCTCGAGACGGCGCTGCGCGACCTGGCGGTGCCGGCGTGAGCACCCCCCGCCGCGGCGGGGCGGCCGGAGTCGCCGGCGTGCCCGGTCCCGCGGGGGCGCGACGGTGACCGCCCGGCTGCGGGACGTCGTCGAGGCGCTGGAGGCTGCCTACCCGCCCGCGCTGGCCCACGACTGGGACGCGGTCGGGCTGGTCTGCGGCGACCCCGACGAGAAGGTCTCGCGGGTGCTGTTCGCCGTCGACCCGGTCGTCGAGACGGTGGACGAGGCGCTGGCGGCACCGGCGCAGCTGCTGGTGACCCACCATCCGCTGCTGTTGCGCGGGGTGCACGGGGTCGGCGCGGACACGCCCAAGGGCGCGCTGCTGCACCGCCTGATCCGCGGCGGGGCGGGGCTGTTCACCGCGCACACCAACGCCGACTCGGCCGACCCCGGCGTCTCCGACGCCCTGGCCGCCGCGATCGGGGTGCGCGTGGACGGACCGTTGCAGCCGGTCCCGGCCCCTCCACTGGACAAGATCGTCACCTTCGTGCCGGTCGGGCCCACGATCGGCGCGGTGCACGAGGCGATGTCCGCGGCCGGCGCCGGGCAGATCGGCGACTACAGCCACTGCTCGTTCGCCACCGCCGGTACCGGCCAGTTCCTGCCGCACGAGGGCGCGAACCCGGCGATCGGGCAGGTCGGGAGGCTGGAACGGGTCGCCGAGACGCGGATCGAGATGGTGCTCCCACGCGCGCGCCGGCGCGGCGTGGTCGAGGCCCTGCGGGCCGCGCACCCCTACGAGGAGCCCGCCTTCGACATCCTGGAGATGGCCGAGCTGCCCTCGGCGTGCGGCCTGGGCCGGGTCGGTGAGCTGGAGCGTGCGGAGTCGTTCGCGGCGTTCACCGAGCGGGTCGCGGCCGGACTCCCGGCCACGGTGTGGGGCGTGCGCGGGGCCGGCGACCCGGGCCGGGACGTCCGGCGGGTGGCGGTCTGCGGTGGCGCGGGTGACTCCGCGCTGGGCTCGGCGATCGCGGCCGGCGTGGACGCCTACGTCACCGCCGACCTGCGCCACCACCCGGCCTCGGAGCACGTGCTGGCCGGCACCGGCCCCGGCACCCTCACCCCGGCACTGGTCGACGTCGCGCACTGGGCGTCGGAGTGGCCGTGGTGCGCGCAGGCCGCGGATGTCGTCGCCACGGCCCTCGGCGGTAGCGTCGAGGTCCGCGTCTCCCGGATCCGTACCGACCCGTGGACGACCGCCGCGCACCCCGGGACGGCCGCGGCGCCCCCGCACGACTGACGAGAACGAGGCAGGCCCCGATCATGACGGCAGATCCGACGAAGGTGGCGATCCTGTGAAGGCCGACGTCGCGGCGCAGACCCGGCTGCTGGAGCTGGCCGGGGTCGACGCCGAGATCGGGCGCCTGGAGCACCAGAAGCGCACGCTCGCCGAGCACGCCGAGCTGGCCGAGGCGGAGCAGAGCGTGCAGGCCGCGAAGGACGCCGTCGTGCGTGCCGAGACCCAGGCCGGCGACCTGGACCGCGACATCCGCCGGATCGAGCGGGACGTCGAGGGGGTCCGGGCCCGCACCGAGAAGGACCAGGCGCTGCTCGCCGGGTCCGGCGTCGGTGCCAAGCAGGCCACCGAGCTGCAGCACGAGCTCGACACCCTCGCCCGCCGCCAGGGGGTGCTGGAGGACGAGCAGCTCGAGATCATGGAGCAGCGCGAGGCGGTCGGGATGGACCTCCAGCACGCCCGGCGCACGCTGGCCGAGGCCGAGGGGGCCGTCGCCGCGGTCACCGAGCGCCGGGACACCGCCGTCGCCGACCTCGACGCCGCCCGCGCCGGCCGCGACCGGGCCCGCGAGGAGCTGTTGCCGACCGTGCCCGAGGACCTGCTGGCCGACTACCGCCGGCGCCGCGAGAGCGGCGGCATCGGGGCCGGCGCGCTGCGCGAGTCCCGGTGCGGGGCGTGCCGCCTCGAGCTGGACCGCACGTTCCTCTCGCAGGTGCGCGGCACGGCCGCCGACGAGGTCGTGCACTGCGAGGAGTGCGGCGCGATCCTGGTGCGCACCCGGGAGTCCGGCCTGTGAAGCTGATCGTCGAGGCGGACGGCGGATCGCGCGGCAACCCGGGCCCGGCCGGCTACGGCGCGGTGGTGCTCGACGCCGACGGTGAGACCGTGCTGGCCGAGGTCTACGACGGGCTGGGCACCGCCACCAACAACGTCGCCGAGTACAACGGCCTGATCGCCGGCCTGTCCGCGGCGCTGGAGCTGGGCGCGACCGAGGTCGAGGTCCGGATGGACTCCAAGCTGGTCGTCGAGCAGATGTGCGGGCGCTGGAAGGTCAAGCACCCGGCGATGCAGCCGCTGGCCCGGCGGGCCGGCGACCTGGCCGCCGAGTTCGATCGGGTGGACTACGAGTGGATCCCGCGGGCGCGCAACTCCCGCGCGGACGCGCTGGCGAACAAGGCGATGGACGGCGGGTCGAGCCCGGCCGTGGTCCCGCCGGGCGGTGCGTCCGTCGGGGGTGCCACCGAGAGCAGCGACCCCACCGGGGCGACGACCGAGGCGCTGTCGAGGACCGACGTCGTCGACGCGGTGGCCGGACCCGCGGTGGCGCCGACGGCCGGCTCGGCCGACGCCGCGGCGACGGCCTGGACCGGCCAGATCGGCGTGCCCACCCGGATCATCCTGCTGCGGCACGGCCAGACCGAGCTCTCGGTGCACCGCCGCTACTCCGGGCACGGCGACCCCGAGCTGACCGGGCTGGGCCAGGCGCAGGCCGCCGCGGCGGCCCGTGCGTTGGCCGAGCGGTTCGCCGCCGAGCAGGTCCAGATCGCGGCGATCCTGTCCTCGCCGCTGCGCCGGGCGCGTCAGACCGCCGCCGCGGTCGCCGAGACGACCATGGCCGAGATGCAGGTCCGGGACCGTCTGATCGAGACGGACTTCGGCGGCTGGGAGGGGCTCACGTTCGCCGAGGCCCGCGAGCGCGACCCGGAGCTGCACGCACGCTGGCTGAGCTCGGCGGAGGTGGAGCCGCCCGGCGGGGAGAGCTTCGCCTCGGTGGGGCAGCGGGTGAACGCGGAGAAGGACGCGATCCTCGCCGAGTTCCCCGGGCGGACCGTGGTCGTGGTCAGCCACGTGACCCCGATCAAGATGCTGCTGCGGGATGCACTCGGTGCCGGACCGTCGGTGCTCTACCGGCTGCACCTGGACCTGGCGTCGGTGAACGTGGCCGAGTTCTACCCGGACGGCGGAGCGTCGGTCCGGCTCGTCAACGACACGTCCTATCTCGCGGGTCTCTGAATCGATCTTCCGTGACCCGTCCGGGCAGGGTCCGACTCCGGACGGTGGACGACCCTTGTCCGGTGATCCCCTCGCGGGCGATGATTCTCGTGCACCGTCCGGAGGGTTCCGGTCACGGAGCGTTGGGATCGGGTTCAGTCGAGGCGTTCGCGGGGAGCGGTGGGACAACGATGTCGATCGAGCACATCCATGACTACGGGTACGACATGGCGCACGAGATGAAGACGGTCGCGAGGATGCCGCAGCAGCGCCGGGGGACCTCGCGCCCGGTCGTGCGCGGTCTCGCCCCGCGCGACCTCGACCCCGACACCGACCTCGGCCACGACCAGGCCCACGAGGTCTGAGCCCCGTCCTTCTCCGCCACGAGCGGCACCGTCGTCGGAACCCGTGCGACGACCGTGCCGCTCGGGTGTGTCGCCAGGTTCTCCAGCGGAGCGCGCCGTCTCAGGACACTCCGGTCAGGGTGACGACGGCCCACAGTGTCACCGTTGCCGCGGCCAGCCCGAGCGGCACCGTCAGGGCGCCGAGTCCGACGACCGTGGCGAGGCGCGGCGACTCGCCACGGTCGCCGGCCACCCGCCGCCACAGCAGGCCGCCTTCGAGCGACTGCCAGCCGGGCTGCGAT
>CBIHNM010000033.1:0-21965 GCA_966211265.1 uncultured Pseudonocardia sp. | reverse complement strand
GTCCTTGTCGCGGGCCTGGTCGATCTCGGTGAACTCCGAGGCGTGGCAGTACCGCCCGCCCGCGGCGCGGAACTCCTCGCCGCCCGCGAACTCCGGCACGAACGGGTCGGAGAAGATCCCGTTCGCGACCACGAGGTGGTCGAACCCCACTGCGCCGGCGCCCGTGGTGACCGTCCAGCCTCCACCGCTGAGGGGTTCGGCGGAGAGCACCTCGGTGTCGAGCCGGAGCCGGTCGGTGACCGCGAAGTGCCGCGCGTAGGACTCGAGGTAGTCCTGGACCTGCTCGCCGGAGGGCCACTCCGGGTAGTGCCGCGGCATCGGGAAGTCCGACAGCGAGTAGGTGCCCTTGTCGTTCTGGGTGGTCAGGCCGGGGTAGCGACGCGTCCGGCTCCAGACGCCGCCGACGTCGGGCGCCTTCTCGAACACGGTGACGTCGTGACCGAAGCCGGTCAGGATCTTCGCGGAGGACAGGCCGGCGAACCCGGCCCCGACGATGGCGATCTTCATGGGACTCACGCTGTTCCTTCTGCGAGCTGGGGGATGGCGGGGACGGCCCGCTCGGGACCGATGGCCGAGTAGCCGCCGTCGACGGCCCAGTCGGCGCCGGTCACGGCCGAGGCGGCGGGGGAGAGCAGGAAGGACACGACGGCACCGACCTCGTCCGGGTCACCGACGCGGCCGGTCAGGTGGAACGGGGCGGCGACCCGGTCGGTCTTCACGCGGTCGCCCCCGGAGAGGTCGTCCATGATCTTCGACCAGGTCCAGCCGGGGCTGACCGCGTTGACCCGGATGCCGTCGCCGGCCAGGTCCATCGCCATCGACCGGGTGAGCTGGACCAGTGCGGCCTTGCTCGCCGGGTAGACCCAGCGCCCGGTCTGGGCGACCTTCGACGAGATCGAGGTCAGGTTGACCACCGCGCCCCCGGCGGAGGCCAGGTGCGGCCGTGCCGCCGTGGTCACGACGGCGGCGCTGACCAGGTTGATGTCGAGTGCGCGCAGCCAGTCCGCGCGGCTGGTGTCCGCGCCGTCGTCGAGATAGCTGCAGGCGAGGTTGACCAGACCGTGCAGGCCGGAACCGGCCGCGACGGCGGCGACGGTCGCCGCAACGGCGTCGTCGTCGGTGATGTCGGTGTGGTGGAACGTGACGCGCTCGCCCAGCTCGTCGAGCAGGGGCTTCGCCCCGTCGGTGTCGATGTCGGCGACGGCGACGGTGGCGCCCGCCGTGTGCAGGGCGCGGACGACACCGTGTCCGACGAGGGTGGAACCGCCGGTCACCAGGACCGTGCGGTCGTGCAGGTCGGCCATCGGATGCCCTCCGGGAGACGGAACAGGACAGTCATGTAGCGGAATGATGAACGCGGTCAGCATTGAGCTATATGATGACGGTGACTATCCTCACCACGCGGGCGCTGTCCGCCCGGCGCGGCCGGGGCAGGTCGGACACGAGGAGGTGGCCATGACCGAGGTCCTGCGCGGTTACCGCCGGGTGAGCTCGCCCGATCTGGACGAGGCACGGGAGCGGGTCGGCGAGGTGTTCTGCCCGCACCGGCTGGAACCCATGGAGCGGCTGGGCCGCGGCGGCGTCCGGTTCAACGCGGCCGAGTTCGGCTCGATCGGGCTGTGCTACCTGTCCTACGGCGCGACCGTGCGGATCCGGCCGCAGCCGTTCCGCTCGTTCCTGCTGATCCAGATCCCGCTGCGCGGTCGCGCCGTGGTGCGCACCGGCGGCGGCGAGGTGGTCTCCGACCCGACGCTGGCCTCGGTCCCCGATCCCGACTCCGACCTGGACATGAGATGGGAGGCCGGCAACGAGCAGCTGATCGTCCGAGTGGACCGGGCGGCGCTGACCGAGCAGCTGCACCGGCTGCTCGGCCGTCCGCCCGCCGAGCCGCTGCGCCTGGCGACCTCGCTGGACCTCACGGCACCGGCTGCGCGGTCCTGGCGCGCGACGGTGGAGATGCTGCGCTCGGACCTCGACGGGCCCGGTGGCCTGCGGCACCCGGTCCTGCAGGCACAGGCCGAGCAGCTGCTGATGAGCCAGCTGCTCGCGGCCGTGGCGCACTCCTCGTCGGCGGAGCTGGCCCCGCAGCACGCGCACGGAGCGGCGCTGCCGAAGGTGATCCGCCGGGCCGACCGGCTGATCTCCGACCACGCCCGCGAGCCGCTCACCGTCGACGACGTCGCCGAGGCGGTCGGGCTCTCGGTGCGCAGCCTGCAGGAGGGGTTCCGCCGGCACCTGGACACGACGCCGACCGCACGGCTGCGCGAGGCCCGCCTCGCCGGGGCCCGGGCCGAGCTGGCCGGCGCCGACCCGACCGGGTGCACGGTGTCGCGGGTCGCCGCCGACTGGGGCTTCCACCATCTCGGCCGGTTCGCCGTGGCCTACCGGCAGCGTTGGGGCGAGTCGCCGTCGGACACGTTGCGGTCCTGACCGGGTGCGACGTCGTCGCGCGCGGCGGACAGAGACCGCGTCCATCGGATGGCCGGGCCTCACCGGCCGCGCCATCCTCGCCTGAGGCCACGCCCCGAGGAGACCCCATGACCGTGCTGTCCGCCCTGCTCGACGCCACCCGTTCCGGCACGGTCCGGGTCGTCGACCTGACCACGCCGCTGCAGGAGTCGACCCCGATCCTGGAGCTGCCCGCGCCGTTCGCGAACACCAGCCGGTTCCGGCTCGAGGAGCTCTCCCGCTACGACGACCGCGGCCCGGCCTGGTACTGGAACGACATCCACACCGGCGAGCACACCGGTACCCACCTCGACGCCCCCAACCACTGGGTCACCGGCCGGGACGGACTCGACGTCTCGCAGGCCCCGATGTCGACCCTGCTCGCACCGGCCGTCGTGATCGACAGCTCGGCGGAGGCGGAGAAGGACGCCGACTTCCTCCTGCAGATCGAGCACGTGCAGGCCTGGGAGGCCGAGAACGGCCCGTTGCCCGACGGCGGCTGGCTGCTGCTGCGCACCGGCTGGTCGGCCCGCGGCGACGACCCGGACGCGTTCGCCAACGTCGACGAGCACGGCTCGCACACGCCGGGCGTCGCACCGGAGTGCGCGCGCTGGCTCGCCCGGGAGACCCCGATCACCGGGCTCGGCGTGGAGACCGTCGGCACCGACGCCGGACAGGCGCCCGTGCTGGAGCCGGCCTTCCCGTGCCACTCGGAGTTGATGGGCGCGCACAAGTGGGGCCTGACCAGCCTGCGCAACCTGGTCGAGCTGCCGGCCACCGGTGCCGTGTTGATCGTGTGCCCGCTGCCGATCGTCGGCGGCTCGGGGAGCCCGGCCCGGGTGCTGGCGCTCGTCGGGGGATGAGCGTGCATCGCAGCGCGGTCGACGCGGTCGTGGTCGGCGGCGGGATCAACGGCATGGCCGCCGCGGCCCGGCTCGCCCGTGGCGGCTGGTCGGTCGCGCTCGTCGACGACCACGAGCGGATCGGCGGCTTCGTCGCCGGCGCCGAGCGCACCCTGCCCGGATACCGGCACGACACCTGGTCGAGCTGGCACCCCCTGTTCGTCACCGGCCCGGCCTACGCCGCGTTCGGCGCGGATCTGCACCGGCACGGCCTGCGCTACGCCAACACCGAGGGCCCGCTGACCGCGACCGTCGCCGACGACGGCTCCGTGGCACTGGCCCACCGCGGCCTCGCCGCGACCGTCGCCGGGTTCACCGACCCGGCCGACCGGGACACCTACCGCGCGATGGTCGAGCGCTTCGGCGCGCACGCCGCCGGCATCGGTGGCCTGCTCGGCTCCGAGCTGCACTCCCGCCAGGTGCTCGGTCCGGTCGCGGCACTGGCCCGTGCGGCCGGGCGGGCCGGGCTGGAGTCCTACGCCCGCGACGCCCTCACCTCGGGCCGGTCCTGGATGCGGGACCGGTTCCGGGGTACGGAGACCGACCGGTTGTGGGCGCCGTGGCTGCTGCACGCCGGCCTCGCCCCGGACAGCGCGTCCGGCGGGCTGATGGTCCCGATCCTGGCCGCGACCCTGCACGGCGCCGGTCTGCCGGTCGTCGTCGGCGGGGCGGGACACTTCGTCACCGCGTGGGAGCGGCTGCTGCACGAGCTCGGCGTCGCCGTGCTCCCCGGTCACGACGTCGAGCGGATCCTCGTGCGCGACGGGGTCGCGCACGGTGTGGCCGGCCACGGCTTCGAGATCCACGCCGAGCGTGCGGTGCTCGCCTCGGTGACCCCGGCCGCGCTCTACGGCGAGCTGCTCCCGCCCGGCGCCGTGCCGTCGCAGGTGTCGGTGGCCGCGGCCCGGTTCCGCCCCGGCCGGGCAGCCATGCAGGTGCACGTCGCGCTCTCCGGGCCGGTGCCGTGGCGCGACGCCCGGCTGGCCGACGTGCCGCTGGTGCACCTCTCGGACGGGTCGTCGTCCACCGCGATCGCCTGCGCCGAGGCCGAGGCCGGGCTGCTACCGCGACGACCGACCGTCGTCGTGGGGCAGCAGCACGTGCTCGATCCGAGCCGGGTCCCCGACGGCGCGGCCGCACTGTGGCTGCAGCTGCAGGAACTGCCGTTCGAGCCGGCCGGAGACGCGGCCGGGGAACTCGACGTCACGGACGGCTGGAGCCGGAGGCTGTCCACCGGCTACGCCGACCGGGTACTCGACCGGATCGCCGCGCACGCGCCCGGCCTGCGCGAGAAGATCCTCGGGATCGACGTCCTCGATCCCGTCCAGATCAGTGCGCACAACCCGAACGCGCTGCGCGGGGACCCCTACGCCGGGTCCGCCGAGCTGGACCAGAACTTCTGGTGGCGTCCCCTGCCCGCCCCCGGTGGACACACGACGCCGGTCCGGCGGCTGTGGCACATCGGTGCCTCCACCCACCCCGGACCCGGTCTCGGCGGTGCGTCCGGGTTCCTGGTCGCGGATCGCCTGGTCAACCCGGGCCTCGGTGCGCGACTCGCCGCACGGTTGCGCTGAGACGACCGGCGGAGGCCGTCTGCCGGGGTCGGGAGCAGGACCGGAAGCTCCCCGACCTCTCAGCGTGCCGGGAGCCCCCGGGTGGCGCCGTGGGCGCGGCCGGGGACCATGGTCGAGGTGACGTCGAGCGAGCAGCCCGACCCGCGGCGGTGGCGGGCACTGTCGGTGTGCCTGATCGCCGGGTTCATGACCCTGCTCGACGTCAGCATCGTCAACGTCGCGCTGCCGCCGATCCAGCGCGGTCTCGGTGCGTCGTCGGCGGAGCTGTCCTGGGTGGTCTCCGGCTACGCGCTCACGTTCGGCCTGGTGCTGGTGGCCGCGGGACGCCTCGGCGACGACCGTGGGCGGCGCCGGATGTTCCTGCTCGCGCTGGCCCTGTTCACCCTGACCAGCGTGCTGGCCGGGCTGGCGACCGACCCGACCTGGCTGGTCGTGGTGCGGCTGCTGCAGGGGGTGGCGGGCGGCATGTTGAACCCGCAGGTCGTCGGCTACATCCAGCAGCTGTTCCGGGGGGCCGAACGCGGGCGTGCGTTCGGCCTGTTCGGCGCCGCGATCGGGGTGTCCACCGCGGTCGGCCCGCTGCTGGGCGGGCTGTTGCTGCAGTGGGGCGGGGACGCCGACGGCTGGCGCTGGGTGTTCTTCGTCAACCTGCCGATCGGGATCGTCGCCCTGATCGTGGGTGCCCGGGTGCTCCCGCGCGACGAGCCCACCGGCGGGCGCCGCCCGCTGGACGTGCTCGGCGCCCTGCTGCTCGGTGGTGCGGTGGTCGCGGTGATGGTGCCGCTGGTCCTGGCCGAGCAGGGCCCGGCGGCGGCCCCCTGGTGGCTGCTCGGGGTCGCGGCGGCGCTGCTGCTCGGGTTCGTCGGGGGCGAACGTCGCGCCCGACGGGTGCACGGACACCCGCTGGTGAACTTCGCGCTGCTGCGCACCCGCAGCTACGCGCTGGGCGTCACGCTCGGGCTGGTCTACTTCGCCGGCTTCACCTCGATCTTCTTCGTGCTGACGCTCTACTTCCAGCAGGGCCTGCGCTACTCGCCGCTGCTGGCCGGGCTGGCCCTGACCCCGTTCGCCCTCGGGTCGGCGGTCTCCTCGGCGCTGGGCGGCCGGGTGGTCTCGCGCTACGGGTCGTCACTGGTGGTGGCCGGGCTGGTGCTGGTCGCGGCCGGGCTGCTGGCCACCGACGTGATCCTGCGGCTGAGCCCGGAGCAGGTCGGCTGGGCGATCGCCGGCCCGTTGCTGGTCGCGGGGCTCGGCAGCGGCCTGGTGATCTCACCGAACCAGACCCTGGCGCTGGCCGAGATCCCGCCCCGGGAGGGCGGCACCGCGGCGGGGGTGTTGCAGACCGGTCAGCGTCTCGGCTCGGCGGTCGGCATCTCCGTGGTCGGCGCGGTGTTCTTCGGCCATCTCACCGCGACCCGTGGCGACTGGAGTGCGGCGATCTCGCGCGGCCTGGTGGTCACGGTCGGACTGGTCACGCTGGCCCTCGTGATCGCCGTGGCCGACGCGGTGATCGGCCGGAGTGCGGTCGCCGGTACCCGGCGGCGGGTGCGGAGCCGAGCATGACGGGCAGTGATCTCGACGACGGCGACCTCGCCGCGATGCGGAAACACAGACCGCCGGTGTGAGCCCGCACGCCCTCCGGTGTGGAAACCCGGGGTGCGGGTAACGGACCGGGGGGAGCCGGTTGGACCTCCAGCCGTGCGGTCCCGCAGTCCACGAAGGGAGACCCACGCTTGCGTGCCGGAACGATCGCGCCCGCGAGGGGCGGGGCGGCCGGGGCCACGTCCGAACAGGACCTCGTGCCCGGCCGCGGACCGGTGTTGCTGGTCGGCGGGGCGGCGACGACGGCACCGTTGCTGGGCCCGATGGCCCGGCGGCTGAGCGTGGCCGGCTACGACGTCACCCCGGTCGCCATCGGCGCGGGCCTGGACTGTGCCAGCCGCACCGTGGACACGCTGGCCCGGCGTGTGCGCGAGGTGTCCGACGACGCCGGCTCGCCGGTGCAGCTGGTCGGGCACAGCCGGGGCGGGCAGTTCGCCCGGTCGGTGGCCGGTCGGCTCCCGGAGCGCATCGGCGGGCTGGTCACGCTGGGCACGCCGTTCGACCTGTACGGGCTGCGCCTGCCCACCCTGTTCGCGGTGGCCACGTTGACCGCGGCCGGCACGGTCGGGGTGCCCGGCATGGTCCGGACCAGCTGCATGGTCGGCTCGTGCTGCCGCGAGTACCGGCGTGGGCTGCGCCGACCGCTGCCCGAGGACATGCCGTTCACCTGCGTCCACGGCCGGGCCGACCGGGTCGTGCCGAGGTGGGCGAGCACCGACCCGGGTGCCCGCAACGTCGAGGTGAGCACCGGCCACATGGGACTGCTGACCGACCACGAGGCGCACCGGGCGGCCTCGGAGGCGCTCGCCGCCGCGCCGGTCGCCGGAGCGCAGGCACGCGGCCGGCACGCCTGCGGCCGCTGAGCGCCGCGCACGCTCACGCCCGGCGGTAGCGGGCGTCGAGCAGGCAGTAGACGCCGAAGCAGGCGAGTCCGGCCGAGACGACCAGCAGCGGTGTCGCGCCCCACCCGGCTGCGGCCAGGCCGCGCAACGCCTCGTTGAACCCGCCGGTCCGGCGGGGGTCGCCGTACACGGCCGCCTCGGCGAACAACGCGCCGACCACGCCGAAGACGACCGCGCGGGCGAGGTTGCCGTACGCGCCGAGCACCGTGGCGACCCGCCGGGCGCGGCCGGGCATCCCGTCCACGAGGTCGCCCATGAACGTGCGCGCCACCGCGGTGTAGACCATCGTCGCGGCCACCACCACGACGAACGCGGCCAGCCCGGCGACCAGCCACCGCCCCGCCGGGAGCTCCAGCAGGGCGGTGGCCGCGAGCTGCGGGCCGGCCCGTCCGGAGGGTCCGGGATCCCCGAACAGGAAACGCGCGGCGACCGCGGCGACGGTCAGCACCGCCACCGCCTTGGCCGCCGCGCCGACCCGCTTGCGCACCCGCTCCCCGCCCGAGGTCCACCGGAACCCGGTCGCGGCGGCGGCGACCTGCCACAGGGCGAACGAGGCGAGACCGGCCACGCAGACCACGAGCATCGCCGTGCTCACCGGCCCGAACCTGGCCAGCGCCGCGATCGCGCCGCGCTGGTCGACCTCCTCACCGGGCACGCCCACCGCGAGCCGGGTCCCCAGCCCGGCGATGACCAGGTGCACCGCCCCGTAGGCGACGAGGCCGACCCGGCCCAGCAGCTCGACGGCCCGGCTCGGGGCGTCGCCGCCGCCGGACACGGCCTTGTCCACGGCCTCGTGGGCGACGTGCTCGGCGTCGTCGGCGAGGTCCGGGCCGTCGTCGCCGGGGGAGGGGTGGGTCGGCACGGCACGCAGGACCGTCAGGGGCGCTCGTTCGGCGGCACGGCCCGCTCGGTGTCGGCGTTCCCGCTGCGGGCCAGCGCCGACACCTTCTCGGTGACGTCGTGCGCGGCCACCGGGGGCTCCTGTGCGCTGCCGGCCGCGGCCCCGATCAGGTGTGCGGTCCGGGCGGCGACCGAGGGCCCGACCCGGTCGGCCACGACATCGGCGAGGTCCTGCACCGCGTCGAGACCCTGAGCGCTCTCGATCGAGCCGCGCAGCCCCAGCTCGCGTTCGACGGCGTCCAACCCCTCCTGGACATGATCAGTACTCACGGGCGGGGGTTCCCGTGCAGCGCGTGCTCAACCCCGCGACGGCGACCCGTCTCGTCCCCGGTGCACCGCGCCCGGGGGCGCTCACGTCGCGTCGGCGACCGCCCAGGTCGGGTTCACGCCCGCGGCGAGCTCGACGAAGTCCGGAGCCCCGCGCAGCACGTTCTCGGCCCCACCGGGGGTGTAGGTGGCGATCAGGCGCAGCGGGCGCCACCCGGTGTTGAACGTCGAGTGCGGGGTCGCCCTGGGCACCCAGACCGCGTCCCCCGCCCTGATCGTGAACTCCGGCCCGTCGTCGACGGTCTGCCGCCCCTCGCCCTCGATCACGTAGAGGACCTCGTCGGCGTCGGGGTGCACGTGCCGGTCGTGGCCCTTTTCCGGGTAGATCACCACCTCGCCGAGCGTGGAGGACGCGGCGGGGACCGAGTCGGGCGTGACGTGCCACTTGATGGTGCCCCAGTCGAACACCATGGTGGGCAGGTCGGTCGGGGTGCGGTGCATCTGTCTCTCCTGCGGGTCGGAGCGGAGCGGGGCCGGCCGCCGGCGGCGACGCCTGCGACCGCTGTGACGCAGGGACTGTGCCACGCTGCGGGACGCCCGACCCACCCGAGCTCACCGCCGGGCGGTACGACCGGCCGCGGTCATCGACGGTCGGGGGCCGGGCCCGGGGTGAAGGCGGCGGTGTCGTAGTAGGTCCGCAGGCCGACGATCGAGCCCGCGTCGAGGTCGAGGACGGTGACCCCGCTGTAGGTGACGGGTGTGCCGTGGCGCAGCACCGCCTTGCTGTCCCATTCCAGTGCCACCTGGTCCCGGCTCTCGACGGCGTTGCGGAAGGTCGTCGAGACCTGCTCGAACTGGTCGCGGTACTCGCGCCAGAACGCGCGGGGGTCGGTCCGGGCTCCCCGCGCGTCCAGCCGGGTCAGCGTGGCTCCGTCGGCGAAGTGCTCGACGAGGCCGGACAGGTCCCCGTCCTGCTCGAACGAACGCAACGCCGCGACGTAGGAACGCGCGGTCGGATCGGCGATGTGGTTGTTCTCCTGCATGCACCTGGACTACCCGGCCGCGACGACCTCACACGGCGGCCCGCCGGGACCGTCAGTTCCCGCCGGGAGCGGCGAGCTCGTGGGAGTAGCGCACCGGGTGGTTCTCACCGCGGTCGACGGACCGGTCGTTGATCGCCTGGGCCAGCACGTCGTGTTCGTGCGCGGTGCACCGTCGGGTCCCGGCCAGCACCTCCCGCACGTCCGCCGGTCCCAGCGCCCCGTCCAGGCTCGCCGCGTTGCAGCACAGCTGTTCCACCGACATCTCGGCCAGCATCAGACCGGCCGACAGTGACCGCACCGCCTCGCGCTGTTCGCCCTGGTTCAGCTCACGCCCCGGGTTCATGTCCGGCCGGTACCCGGGACGCACCCGGCCTCACACACCGGTCCGGTCATCGGCCGGCTCGCTCCGGTCGAGATCGAGGGTCGCGCGCGACACCGTGCCCTCGGGGTGGGTGCGCACGCGGCCGCAGCGCCGCAACAGGGCGGGCAGCGCGGGGTTCTCGGACAGGTACTCGGCGTGCAGGGTCCGGATCCCCTCCGCGCGGGCCCGCCCGATCAGGGTGCGCATCAGGTGCCCGCCGACGCCGCGGCCCTGCCACGCGTCGAGGATGACGATGGCGAGTTCGGCGCGCTCGGGGTCGTCCTTGTCGCGGATGTAGCGGGCGACCCCGATGCCGTCGCCGTCCTCGGCGGTGACGGCGCCGACGGCCTCGTGGTCGTGATGGTCGACGACGGTGAAGTAGCGCACCTGCTGCGCGGGCAGCTCCGGGGGGTTGGTGAAGAACCGCCGGTAGGCGCTGGTGGCACTGAGCTGGTGGTACTTGGCGGCCAGCTCGTCGGCGTCCTCCGGCTCGACCGACCGGACGACGACCCGGGTGCCGTCGGCGAGCGACACCTCGTCGTGGACGGTGGCGTGGGGCGGACCGCCGGCGCCCGGGACCCCGGAGCGGGGCGTGCGGTCTGCGGTGGCCACCGGCCCATGATGTCCGCGGCCCGGCCCGGTGTCGAGCGGCGCGGCGCCGACGCTCACGGCGCGAGCGCGGTGGTGATCCTGGCCGTGGTGTCGGGGTCGGCCCGGAAGCGGGCGAGGACCTGGCGCAGACGCTCCTCGCCGACGGGCCCGGCCCCGTAGGGCTGGTTCTCGATCACGACGTTGGCCCAGTCGTCGGGGTCCTCGACGCCGTTGGCGCGCAGCGCGGCGCCGAGGTCCTGGACCGACGAGCGTGAGATCCGCGTCTGCTCGGCGGCCCCGGCCGGTCCCGGGGCGACGCTCGAGGGTCCCTGGACGCCGGGTTGGTCGGTCCCGCCGCGCGACTGACCGCTGCAACCGGTCAGGACACCGCCGGCCACGGCGAGCACCGCCACGGCGATCGCCAGGTGTGGCCGGTGCGCCCCGGCCCGGGTCCCGCCGGCCTGCTGCCACCGGCCGATGTCGGCACTGTCGTACTCCGTCATCGTCGGCGCGTACCCACCATGGGCGCCGCCTCACACCCGAGAGCGCCCGGCGGCCGCGGACTCACCGGTCCGGACGGTCCGGGCCCTCGGCGGACGAGCTCGTCCCCGGGTCCCCGTCCGGGCCGGGCGCCCGGACACGGGGGGACCGCACCGCCCGGCGTCGCTCGGCGACCATCGTGCGGGCGAAGGCGACCCAGATCGCGCGGTGGGCCGCCGGCTCCGGACCGTCGCCGTTCCACGGGACCACGGCCTGGGCCGCCTCCATCGCGGCGTAGTGCAGCTCCTCGACGAAGGCCGGCCCGCCGACGGCCATCGCGTCGCCGACGATCTCGTCCTGCTCGTCCGGGGGGTAGCTCATCGCCATTGATCACCTTATGTAGTCAGTCGATGACCGGATCACCTGGTTTCGTCTCCGACGGTAGTCGACAGTGCATGTGCACGTGCATGTTCGACGCGGTGCGTCACCATCGAGATGTGTCCTCGGTGGAGCGGCGTCCTCACCTGCCGGAGTGCGCGGCGGGCAGCGCCACCGTGACGCGGAGCCCTCCGGCGGCCCGTGGGCTCAGGGCGAGCGTTCCGCCGTGCGCGGTGGTGATGCTCTTGACGATGGCCAGTCCGAGGCCGACGCCGGCGTGGTCGGTGCGCACGCGCCGGGTGCCGCGCTGGAACGGCTCGTCGAGCGTGGCGACCAGGCGCGGGGTGAGCCTCTCTCCGGTGTTCTCGACGGTGAGCACCACGTTCCCGGGGCGGACGCCGGTGCTGACCCAGACCGTGCCCCGCCCCGGACGGTTGTGGACGATCCCGTTGTGCACGAGGTTCGTCACCAGCTGCAGCAGCAGCGCATGCGACCCGACCGTCGGGGCGACGTCGCCGCGGGTCTCGACGGCGATGCCGTGCTTCTCCGCGAGCGGCAGGAGCGTCTCGGTCGCCTCCTCGGCCATCAGCGACAGGTCCAGCGGCTCCCGGGCGAAGGACCGCCGGTCGGCCCGGCTGAGCAGCAGCAGCGCCTCGGTGAGGTCGATCGCCCGGCCGTTGACCACCCGGAGACGCTCGACGAGCTCGCCGGGGTCGCGGCCCGGGTCGTTGCGGGCCACGTCGAGCAGGGTCTGCGTGATCGCCAGCGGGGTGCGCAACTCGTGCGAGGCGTTGGCGGCGAACCTCTGCTGTTCGGCGTCGTGGGCCTCGAGCCGCGCGAGCATCGTGTCGAAGGCGTCGGCGAGCTCGCGGAACTCGTCCGCGCTGCCGTCCAGCCGGATCCGGTGCGAGAGCGACCCGTTCGCCGCCCGGCGGGTGGCGTCGGTGATGCGGGTCAGCGGCGCGAGCATGCTGCCGGCGAGGACCCAGCCGCCCAGGAGCCCGAACACCAGCAGGAACCCCAGCATCGCCGTCGCCTTCGGGAGGAAGGCGCGCAGCAGGTCGGAGCGGTTGGGGATGAACATCGCCGGAGCGCCCGGCGGCCGGGGCCCACGCTCCGGGGTGGCGATCACCTCGGGCACGTAGCGCAGCAGGAACACCCACACGACGGCCAGCAGCAGAGCCCCCGCGAGCATGAGGAACCCGGCATAGCTCAGGGTGAGTTTGAGCCGGACACTGATCCCGGGACGCCTATCCACGCCGGCCGCCCCGGCGCCCGGTGCCGGGCGGTGCACCGCCCGCTCCCGCCGACGGGGCCGGTCCGGTGTCGATGCGGTAACCGACGCCGGGCACGGTGGCGATGAGGCCGGGTTCGCCGAGGCGTTTGCGCAGTGCCGAGACCGTGATGCGCACGGCGTTGGTGAACGGGTCCGCGTTCTCGTCCCATGCGCGTTCCAGGAGCTCCTCGGCGCTGACGACCCCGCCCTCGGCGGCGACGAGCACGTCGAGCACGGCGAACTGCTTGCGGGTCAGCGCCACGTAGCGGCCGTCGCGGTAGACCTCGCGCCGGAACGGGTCCAGCGCCAGGCCCGCGATCTCCCGCACCGGGGGTCGGCTGTGGGCGCGACGGCGTTCGAGTGCCCGCAGCCGGAGCACCAGCTCCCGCAGGTCGAACGGCTTGGTGAGGTAGTCGTCGGCGCCGAGCCCGAACCCGGAGGCCTTGTCGTCGAGGCGGTCGGCCGCGGTGAGCATCAGGATCGGCATGCCGCTGCCGGAGGCGACGATGACCCGGGCGATCTCGTCCCCGCTGGGCCCGGGGACGTCGCGGTCGAGGACCGCGATGTCGTAGGCGTTGACACCCAGCAGCTCCAGAGCGGTGTCGCCGTCACCGGCGAGGTCGGCGGCGATCGCCTCCAGGCGCAGGCCATCGCGGATGGCCTCGGCCAGCAGGGGTTCGTCCTCGACGACCAGCACGCGCATGACCCCTCGATGCTACGAGCCGGCACATATCGGCGACGTATCGACAACCGCATACGTGCCGGCAACGCCACGCTGCCTTGACTACCGCCATGACCAACCGTGGACCAGCACGAACGGCGTCCCGCCGCGGGCGGGCGGCGATCCTCGTCGTGGTGGCGGTGACCTCCGCCGCGACGCTGGGGACCCTCGGTCTCCAGGCGGCGGCACCGAGATCCTCGGCCCACGACCCGGGTCCGGTAGCGGCGGGCGAGCGCCGTCCCGGCGTGGCCGACGGTGCCGTCCCGGACGGGGTGACGGTCTTCGACGACGAGTTCCCCGCGGTGGCCCACCTCGACCCGGCACTGCTCGACGCGCTCCGCGCGGCCGCCGCCGACGCCGCGGACGACGGGGTCGTGTTCATCGTCAACAGCGGCTGGCGTTCCCGGGCACACCAGGACCGGCTCCTGCGCGAGGCCGTGTCCGAGTACGGCTCCGAGACCGAAGCCGCCCGGTGGGTCGCCACCGCGGACACGTCCCCGCACGTGTCGGGGGAGGCGATCGACGTCGGGCACGACGAGGCCAGGGCCTGGCTGTCCCGGCACGGCGCCGGCTACGGGCTGTGCCGGATCTACCGCAACGAACCCTGGCACTTCGAGCTGCGGCCCGACGCCGTCGACCGGGGTTGCCCCCGGATGTACGCCGACCCCACCCGGGACCCGCGGATGCAGTGACCGCAGAGCTCGGGGCCCCGCCCCGCACCGGCGTTCCCGAGTTGTCGGGTCCGGGCCCGGGGTGTAGTCACGGAAAGCGTGGTCGACGATCAGCGAACCGACCGGACCGTGGACGTGTGGGGCTCCCGCACCTGCCACGAGGCCGGCACCGAGTGGCCCAGCCGAGTCGATCTCCACCTTCGGCCCGGGGTGGCCGAGCACGATGTCGACCGGTGGGTCCGATCGGCGTGTGTCCTGTGCAGCAACGGCTGCGGCCTCGACATCGCCGTCGTCGACGACGAGATCGTCGGCGTGCGAGGTCGCGGCGACGACCGGGTCAACCGCGGGCGGCTGGGACCGAAGGGGCTCTACGGCTGGCAGGGCCAGCAGCGCGACCGGCTGACCCGGCCGCTGATCCGGGACGGGTCGGGCGAGCTGGTCGAGACCGACCACGACACGGCCATGGGCCGGGTCGTCGAGCACTCCGGCCGGCTGCTGGCCGAGCGCGGCGGGCTCTCGCACGGCTTCTACACCTCCGGCCAGCTGATGCTCGAGGAGTACTACACGATCTCGGTCATCGGGAAGGCCGGGATCGGGACGCCGCACATGGACGGCAACACGCGGCTGTGCACCGCCACCGCGGCCGCGGCGATGAAGGAGAGCTTCGGGACCGACGGGCAGCCCGGCAGCTACTCCGACGTGGAGCACTGCGACGCGCTGTTCCTGTTCGGGCACAACGTCGCCGAGACCCAGACCGTGCTCTGGGCCCGGATGCTCGACCGCCTCGACGGGCCCGCGCCGCCCCGGCTGGTGTGTGTCGACCCGCGGCGCACCGAGGTCGCACGCCGCGCGACCGTGCACCTGCCGGTGCGCCCCGGGACGAACATGGCCCTGGTCAACGGGTTGACCCGCGAGCTGGTGCACCGCGGCTGGGTGGACCGGTCGTGGGTGGACGCCCACACGGTGGGGTTCGACGCGCTGGCCGAGACGGTGCGGGACTACACCCCTGATCGGGTCGCGGAGATCTGCGGGATCGACGCGGCCGACCTGGTGGCCGCCGCGGAGATCTTCGGGACCTCGCGTGCGGTGCTCTCGACCGTGCTGCAGGGCTTCTACCAGTCCCACCAGGCCACCGCCGCCTCGGTCGGGGTCAACAACCTGCACCTGCTGCGCGCCATGATCGGCCGGCCGGGTGCGGGGGTGCTGCAGATGAACGGCCAGCCCACCGCCCAGAACAACCGCGAGTGCGGCGCCGACGGCGACCTGCCCGGTTTCCGCAACTGGGACAACCCGGACCACGTCGCCGAGCTCGCCGAGCTCTGGGACGTCGACGTGATGACCATCCCGCACTGGTCCCCGCCCACGCACGCGATGCAGATGTTCCGCTACGTCGAGCAGGGCTCGATCGGGTTCCTCTGGATCGCCGGGACCAACCCTGCGGTGTCGATGCCCGAGCTGTCGCGCATCCGCGCGCTGCTCGGCGGCGACCAGTGCTTCGTCGTCGTCTCCGACGCCTACGAGACCGAGACCACGGCGCTCGCCGACGTCGTGCTGCCGGCGGCGTTGTGGGGTGAGCGCACCGGGACCTTCACCAACGCCGACCGGACCGTGCACCTGTCGGAGAAGGCCGTCGACCCGCCGGGGGAGGCGCGCAGCGACCTGGACCTGTGGATCGACTACGCCCGGCGGATGGGCCTGCGCACCCGCTCCGGGCGCCCGCTGCCCTGGTGGGACACCCCCGAGGAGGCGTTCCGGGAGTGGGCCCGGGCCAGCGCGGGACGGCCCTGCGACCAGAGCGCGCTGTCCTACGACCTGCTGCGCCGGCACTCCGGGGTGCAGTGGCCGGTGACCGCCGGCGCGCCGCACGGCACCGAACGGCTCTACGTCGACCCGGTCTTCCACACCGCCACCGACTACTGCGAGACCTACGGCCACGACCTGCTCACCGGCGCGACCGTCACCGAGCCGCAGCACCGTGCGATGCGTGCGGACGGGCGCGCGATCCTCAAGGCGGCCCACCAGACGGACCCGCCCGGGGCGCCCGGCACCGACTACCCGATGCGCCTGATCACCGGCAGGACCGTGCACCACTTCCACACCCGGACCAAGACCGGCCGGACCGCCCAGCTGGAGGCCGCCGCGCCCGCGCCGTGGGTCGAGCTCGCGCCCGGCGACGCGGCCCGACTCGGCGTCAGCGAGGACGAGCCGGTACGGGTCAGCACCCCCCGTGGCTCGCTGGAGCTCCCGGTCCGGATCTGCGAGGGGAGGGAGGGCACCGTGTTCGTGCCCTTCCACTACGGCGACCGCGCCGCGAACGAGCTGACCATCACCGCGTGGGACCCGGTGTCCAAGCAGCCCCAGCTCAAGCTCTGCGGCGCGCGGGTCGACCGGATCGAGCGAGGGGCCTGATCGTGCACCTGGACACCTACGTGGGGTTGCTGCACAGCGCGGAGCGGACGCTGGCCGACTCGTGGCGCCTGGTCGCCGACGGACACGCCGCCGAGGCCGACGTGCACCACCTCGGCCACACGTTGGCGCGCCAGTGCGACCAGCACATCGACCGGCTCGCACCGCTCGTGGGCCGGTACGGCGAGCGGCGCGACGACGAGCCGGAGCGGCTGCAGGCCGAGGGCCTCACCGAGCTGCGGAGCGGGCCGGTGGGACTCCTGCGCGACCTGCAGGACCTCTACCTGCTGGCCTGCTTCGTCTCGATCACCTGGGACCTGGTGGGCCAGGCCGCCCAGGCCACCCGTGACACCGAGGCCCTCGACACCGTCACCGCGTGCCGGGCGCAGACCGCGACCCAGGTCGCCTTCCTGCGGACCCGGCTCGAACAGGCCGCCCCGCAGGCCCTCGCCGCCGGGTGAGGGCTCAGCGGGCCCCGGCACTCCGGTGGCCGCGCCGGCCGCGGGCGGGACCCGGCCCGGTCGGCCAGCCCGCACGCCGGGTGCGGACCCGGACCGGACCCTCGAGGCGACCGTTCGCGAGCTCGCACATCGCGACGCAGAACTGCGTCCACACGTGCAGCTGGATCTCCTTCGCGATCTTCAGATGGTCGAACACCAGCGCGGCCAGCGGGTCACCGGGGCGGGACCAGGCCTCGATGGCGAACTCCAGCCCGTCCTCGCGGTCGTGCGCGGCGAACTCGATCTGCCCGGCCTCGAGGTGGTCGGTCAGGGTGGCGAGGCGGAACGAGGTCGTGTCCTGGTGGACGACCCGGACCGGGCCGTTCCAGGGCGCGGGCATCTGGACGGTGTACTCGTCACCGGCGGAAAGCCGGCCCGGCCGGCCCCTGAGCTTGCGGAACGAGGCCACCTCCGAGGGGGCTGCGCGGTCCAGATCGGCGGCCACGCGGGCCATCAGGCCCGCCGCGTCGGTGTCGGGGTCGCCGACCCGTACCCGGAACGTGCGGTGCAGGAGCGGGCCCGACCCCTCCTCGAGCGTCTTGAGGTGCGCGTCGAGATACCCGGAGGGCAGCGCGGGCGGCAGGTCCGTGCCGTCCCCGGCCTGCTCGGTGCGCTCCACCCGGCTCGACCGGCGCAGGTAGCGCGCGGTGCTCACCGCCAGACCGAGCGGGTAGCGCAGGACCGCCGCGGTGCGCCGGGCCCGGCCGGGCTGCGGGGTCGGTTCCGCACGCCGGACGGTGTGTTCCCGCGTCGCCGCGGCGTGCCGCTCGACGGCGTGGGCCAGGGCGTCCGGGTCGGCCACGGTGACGGTGACGCCGGGAACGCGCAGCATCCCGGTGGGTTCGAGGGCCGGAACCGGCCGGTGGAACCGGATGCACACGCCCTTCTCGGTGCTGGAGCCGAAGGTCGCGCCCCGATCGGCCAGCGAGAGGTGCGGGCCGAGCACCTTCGGGGGGCACAACGACCCGAGGACCTGGGCACCGGCCAGGTTGCGGACCGGAGTCGAGAGCAGCCAGTGGCCGAACCGCACCCGGAGCCGGTCGTCGTCGAGGTCGACGTAGGCGTCGGAGGCGTCGTTCACGCCGAAGGGCAGCAGCAACAGGCGCACGCGTGGATCGACGTCGAAGGGATAGCGACGTCGGGCAGGGGTTCGCTCACCGGTGTCGGGCATCGGCGGGGGGTACCCGGGGGCGACCGGTGGTACCCGTGGCGTGCGCTCCGCGCCACGCACCGCACGGCCCCCGTCGTGCGGGCACCCGCGGCCGCCGGGTCAGCGGCGCAGGAACGCCAGGAGGTCGCGCCGCGCGACCCGGGCCTCCGGAACCGGCTGCATGATCCAGTTGTGGAACATGTCCGGGTACTCGTGCAGCTCGATCTCCTGCCCGACCCGTTCCGCGTCGCGCCGGAGCCGGCGCGCGTCGGCGAGCAGCAGGTCGCGGGTACCGACGAAGGCGGCGATGCGCCCGAGACCCCGCAGGTCGGCGTGCACGGGGCTGATCTCCGGGTCGTCGAGCGCGGTCCCTGCGGCGTACCAGCGCCCGGCCTGGCGCAGGCCCTCGATCCCCAGGGCCGGGTCCCGTGGCGCGATCCGGGCGGAGAGCGGGTCGGTGACGGCCAGGTCGAGCCAGGGCGAGAACAGCCCGACCCGCGCCGGCACCGGTTCGTCGCGGTCGCGCAGCAGCTGGGCCAGGGCCAGCGAGAGCGCACCTCCGCAGGAGTCACCGAGCACGACGCGGTCCTCCGGACGGTGGGAGGACAGGAACCGGCGGTAGGCGTGGCGGGCCATCGGCCAGATGCTGCGGTGGTCGTGCTCGGGCGCCAGCGGATACATCGGCAGGGTCACCGCGGCGCCGAGACGGGTGCACAGCCAGTGGGCGAAGCGCCAGTGGTGCGCGCCGGGCTGTTCCACGAACCCGCCTCCGTGCAGGTGCAGGACGTGCATCCCGGACCGGGAGCGGCGCGGGGGGCGCAGCGTCCAGCAGTCGTGGCCGTCGACGGTGGAGTGCTCGACGTCGCGGACCGCGCGTAGCCACCGCGGTGGCCGGGTCCCGGCCGGGTCCTGGTGTGCGGCCAGCTCCGCGCGCATGACGGCGGCGTCGTCGTAGAACGCCGAGGTCCTGTTCCACCGCATCCGGGCGACGAGCATGCGTGCGGGCAGGCTGGCCCGCCGGTCTCGGTGCGGGGCCGCCGTGCCGGCGGCGGGGGGATCGTCCACACCGTGGAGATACCCGACGATCGCCGTGCGACGCCAACCGGGCCGCCCTTGCGCGCCGGGTCGCCGCAGCCGAATCCGGCCGGCCCCGCCCGTCCGGGATCGGATGTGCATGACCGGCCTCGGGCCGGGTAACCGGGTGGCGTACGGGCCCCGATCGGACGCCGTCCGCGCTCCGAGGGCCGACCCCGACGGAAGGAACTCCTTCATGGCCACCGACAGCATCCGCTACACCGTCCCCGGGTTGAAGCAGGACCATGCCGGTGAGGTGGCGGCGATCCTGCAGGATCGCCTGCACGCGCTCAACGACCTCGCCCTGACCCTCAAGCACGTGCACTGGAACGTGGTGGGGCCGCACTTCATCGCCGTGCACACGATGCTCGACCCGCAGGTCGACGGCGTGCGTGGCATGGTCGACGACGTCGCCGAGCGGATCGCCACGCTGGGCGGGTCGCCGTCGGGCACCCCCGGGGCCCTGGTGGCCGAGCGCAGCTGGGACGACTACGCGATCGGGCGCGGCGACGCGATCCGGCACCTGGCCGCGCTGGACTTGGTCTACACCGGCGTGGTGGAGGACCACCGTGCCGCGATCGAGAAGACCGGCGACCTCGACCCGGTCACCGAGGACCTGCTGACCGGTCAGTCCGGTGCCCTCGAGCAGTACCAGTGGTTCGTCCGGGCGCACCTCGAGAACGCCGACGGGTCGCTCGGCCACGCGGACGCCGGTACCGAGAACGCTGCCGCGCGGTCGATCTGAGCCGGACCCGCACGCGCAGGACCGCCGCCCGAGCGACCCGTGACCTGACCCCGGGCATGCCGAACCGACCAGGAGTGGAGCTGATGAGCGACCTTCGTGACCCCGTCCGCGCCCCGGAAGGCCCGGACCCGTCGACGGTGCCACCGCAGGACCAGCCGGTGGGACAGCTGATGACCCGGCTGTCCGAGCAGACCTCACGGCTGGTCCGCGACGAACTGGCGCTGGCCCAGGTGGAGCTGCGCAACACCGCCCAGCAGGCCGGGAAGGGAGCGGGGCTGCTCAGCGGCGCCGGTGTCCTCGCCCTGTCCGGGCTCATTGCCGCGCTCGCGACCGCGATCATCGCCCTGGACCTGGTGCTGCCGCTGTGGGCGGCCGCGCTGATCGTGACCGCGGTGCTGTTCGTGGCGGCCGCCGTCGCCGGGCTGCTGGGCAGGAAGCAGGTCCGGCAGGTCTCGCCGACCCCGCAGCGCACCATGGACAACGTCCATCGCGACGTCGAGGAAGTACAGGAGGCCCGACACCGTGAACACACCCGACCGTCCTGACGACACGAGGAACTCCGCAGCGGCCGGCGGCGGCAGGCCGGTGGGCCCCGGGACCCGGCCACCGGGGCCCGACGCCACCGCCGAGGAGCTGGTGGCCGACATCGAGGCCACCCGCGGCGAGCTGGGTGACACGGCGGCGGCCCTGAGCCGGAGGCTCGACGTCACGGCCCGGGCCCGCGGCTCGATCGACGACGCCAGGCAGCGGGCCGGCGCCCGGGCGCAGACCGTCCAGGCGCGCGGCGCCGAGCTTGTCGGGCAGGTCAACGACCGCGCGACCGACGCCGAGGGCAACCTCACCCGGCCGGCCCGATCGGCCGCGGTCGGTGCCGCCGCCGTGGTGACCGGGCTGACCGTGGGCGTGCTCTGGCGCAGGTCGCGCCGATGAGCCGGGCGCCCCTGCTGCGCCCGGGGAAGGACGGTCCCGCATGAGTGACCCGAACCCACCCGCGCAGCAGCAGGACCCGCCCGGCGGGACCGGCGGGCTGGACCCGGCGCCGCGCGACGAGATGCGCGACTACATCGGCCGGGGCCTGCTCGAGGGCACGGTCGCCCTGGTCACCGGCGGCGACTCCGGCATCGGGCGTGCGGTGTGCGTGGCCTTCGCCAAGGAGGGCGCCGACATCGGGCTGTCCTACCTGTCCGAGGACGGCGACGCCGAGCACACCGCCTCGTTGGTGCGCGCCGAAGGACGCCGCTGCGTGACGATCGCGGGCGACCTGGGCCTCGCCGCGCACTGCGACGAGGTGGTGGCGCGCACGGTGGAGGAGCTGGGCCGGCTCGACACGGTGGTGAACAACATCGCCACCCAGGAGCCCTACGACCGCCCGGAACAGATCACCGACGAGAAGTGGCTCCGGACGTTCGAGGTGAACGTGCACAGCTTCTTCCGGGTCACCCGCGCCGCGCTGGCGCACCTGCCGGCGAGCGGCTCGATCATCAACACCGGCTCGGTGAACGGCCTGCGCGGCAACAAGTCGCTGATCGACTACTCGGCGACGAAGGGCGCGGTGCAGTCCCTGACCTACTCCCTGGCGCAGTCGCTCAACGATCGCGGGATCCGGGTGAACTGCGTGGCCCCCGGCCCGGTGTGGACCCCCCTGATCCCGGCCACGATGCCCCCGGAGAAGGTGGAGTCCTTCGGCGCGCAGACCCCGATGGGGCGTGCCGCGCATCCGGACGAGATCGCGCCCTCGTACGTGTTCTTCGCCGCTCCGTCGCTGTCGTCGTACTACACCGGAGAGGTGCTCGCACCGGTCGGTGGCGAGACCATGCCCGGCTGAGACCGGCCGGGGGTCAGCGCGGCGGGCCGCCGTGGTCGGCCTCGACGCTGATCGCGCCGACCGACCGGGCGAACACGACGATGTCGCCGGCGTCGCCGCCGCGGCGCCTCGCCGCGTCGACCCCCAGCTGCGCGGTGTCGCTAAGCTCG
>CBIHNM010000032.1:0-22226 GCA_966211265.1 uncultured Pseudonocardia sp. | reverse complement strand
ACCAGGAGTTCATCCAGATCGACACGACGAACGTGCTGTTCATCGTGGCCGGCGCGTTCTCCGGGCTGGAGCGCATCATCGGCGACCGGGTGGGCAAGAGCGGCATCGGCTTCGGAGCCGAGATCCGCTCGAAGAAGGACATGGACAACGCGGAGAGCTTCGGCGAGACCCTGCCCGAGGACCTGATCAAGTTCGGGCTGATCCCGGAGTTCATCGGCCGGCTCCCGATCGTCGCGTCGGTGACCTCGCTGGACAAGGAAGCGCTCGTCAAGATCCTCACCGAGCCGCGGAACGCGCTGATCAAGCAGTACCGCAAGCTCTTCGAGATGGACGGCGTCGAGCTGGAGTTCTCGGACGAGGCACTGGAGGCGGTCGCCGACCAGGCGATCCTGCGCGGCACCGGCGCCCGGGGCCTGCGCGCGATCATGGAGGAGGTGCTCCTCCCGGTCATGTACGACATCCCGAGCCGCGACGACGTGGCCAAGGTCGTGGTCACCGACCAGACGGTGCGCGAGAACGTCAACCCGACGATCGTGCCGCGCCAGCCCCCGCGCAGGGAGCGCCGCGACCGCTCGGCTTGATCCACACGCCGCACGACGACGGGACCCGGCTCCGGCCGGGTCCCGTCGTCGTTCGTGTTGCTGTCCCTCGTCCGGGTGCATAGGTTGCACCGGACGTAGTCGTAGATCGGGAGGACACCATGGCGGTCGGTGCAGGATTCCTGACGCGGGAGCGCATCGTCGCCCCGCCCGGCTGGAGCCGGTGGCTGATCCCGCCCGCCGCCCTGTCGATCCACCTCGCGATCGGGCAGGCCTACGCCTGGAGCGCGCTGAAGGCCCCGCTGGAGAAGGGGCTCGACGTCTCCGGCGTGGCCAGCGCGCTGCCGTTCACGCTGGGCATCATCATGCTGGGCCTGTCGGCGGCGCTGTTCGGCACGAAGGTCGACGCCAACGGCCCGCGCTGGGCGATGGTCGTGGCCACGTCCTGCTTCGTCTCCGGCTTCCTGATCTCCGGTGTCGGGCTCTACCTGGGGCAGTTCTGGCTGGTCGTCGTCGGGTACGGGTTCGTCGGCGGGATCGGCCTGGGCATCGGCTACATCTCCCCGGTGTCCACCCTGATCAAGTGGTTCCCGGACAAGCCGGGTCTGGCCACCGGCATCGCGATCATGGGCTTCGGTGGCGGCGCGCTGATCGCCTCGCCGCTGACCGCGTCGCTGCTCAGCGCGTTCGGTGCGACCGGGAACAACCCGTCGGTCTCCGGGATCGGGACGACGTTCGTGGTGATGGGCCTGATCTACGCGGTGTTCATGTCGCTGGGTTGGCTGCTGATCCGGGTGCCTCCGGAGGGCTGGACCCCGCCCGGCTGGGACCCGGCCTCGGGCAAGCAGGGCACCATGATCAGCCGCGGCCAGGTCTCGGCCGCGAACGCGATCAAGACCCCGCAGTTCTGGCTGCTCTGGGTGGTGCTCACCTTCAACGTCACCGCCGGGATCGGCATCCTGGAGAAGGCCAACCCGATCTTCAAGGACTTCTTCGCCGAGGCCACCCCCGCGCAGACACTCGGGGCCGCCGCCGTCGGGTTCGTCTCGATCCTCTCGCTGGCGAACTCGGCCGGACGGCTGGCCTGGTCGTCGCTCTCCGACGTGCTCGGCCGCAAGAACATGTACCGCATCTACCTCGGCGTCGGTGCACTGCTCTACCTCGTGGTCACGCTGATGACGAACACGAACCGGGTCGTGTTCCTGATCTGCGCGATCCTGATCCTGTCGTTCTACGGTGCCGGGTTCTCGACCGTCCCGGCCTACCTGCGCGACCTGTTCGGCACCTACCAGGTCGGCGCCATCCACGGGCGGCTGCTCACGGCGTGGTCGGCGGCCGGGGTGCTCGGACCGGTGATCGTGAACGCGCTCGCGGACGCGCAGATCGAGGCCGGTGTGACCGGCCCGGCGCGTTACACCACGGCGTTCACGATCATGATCGTGCTCCTGGCGGTCGGCTTCGTGTGCAACGAGCTGATCCGCCCGGTGAACGCGCGTTTCCACGAGCCGACCGCCGACACCACGCAGTCCACGGAAGGGGCACAGGCATGAGCAGCACCGCGCAGGAGAGCTCCGGGACCTGGTCCCCGCTGCAGTGGCTGGGCGCGGTCCTGGCCTGGTCGTGGGTCGTGATCCCGTTCGTCTACGGGCTCGTCCAGCTCGTCGCGAAGATCCCGGCGCTGTTCGGATGAGCCGCTGATGGCCGGGGACGACGTGACGGCGCTGGCCCCGTGGGTCACTGCCGTCGCCACGGAACTGGGTCTGCACGACGTGGACGCGGTCGCGGCCGTGGACACGGTGCTCGACCTGACCTCCGACGTCGCCCACGGCGTCTCCCGCCCGGGTGCGCCGGTGACGGCGTTCCTGCTCGGGATCGCCGCGGGCCGCGCCGACGAGCCGGACGAGGCGGTCACCCGGCTGGCCGGCAGGCTCTCCGAGCTGGCCGAGAACTGGGACGGCTGACCCCGGGCCCGCACGCCCACCCTGCCGGACGGATGTACGAGAGCTGCTCCCGTCCACCCGTCCCGCACGACGGGAGCTCCCGCGCACCGGAGCGGGGGCCGCGGGCTACCGGGCGGAGCGGGGGGCGGGGCCGGTGAGCGTGGGCGTCACGCGGCCGAACAGGCCGTCGGCGCGGATCGGGATCCGGTCGAGGGTGATCTCGCGATGGGTGCCGTCGCCGCCGGGGATCGCGAATCGGTGGTAGGCCATGAACCACTCGTCGGTCCCGGGGATCTGCAGCACCGAGTCGTGCCCGGTGCCGCGGATGCCCTTGCCGGTGTCCTTGGACAGCAGCACACCGCGGTCGGTGAACGGGCCGGTCGGGCTCGGGCCGGTGGCGTAGCCGACCCGGTAGTCCTCGTCGGCGAAGACGCCGATCGACCAGGTCAGGTGGTAGGTGTTGCCGCGCCGGGCCATGAACAGCCCCTCGCCGAAGCCGTCCAGGCCCTCGATCCGGCGGACCTTCTCCGGGTCGAACGAGACCATGTCGGGGTTCAGCGGGACCACGAACGCCTCGCCGTTTCCCCAGTACAGGTAGGTGGTGCCGTCCGGTGCGGTGAACGTGGCCGGGTCGATGGAGGTGCCGCGACCACTGGTGTTGACCTCGACCAGGGGCCGGCCGCTGTCGCGGAACGGGCCCGCGGGGGAGTCGCCGACCGCGACGCCGATCCGCATCTCGGCGGTGTAGTAGAAGTAGTACTTCCCGCCCTTGCGCGCGATCGCCGGGGCCCAGGCGTTGCGTTCGGCCCAGTCCACGCCCGGGCCGAGGCGCAACGCGGTCCCGCGGTCGCGCCAGCGCACGAGGTCGGTCGAGGAGAAGACGCGGAACGAGGCGTCCCCGGCCCGGGCGCCGTCGGTGGTGGGGTAGAGGTAGTAGGTGCCGTCGAACTCGGCGATGGTCGGGTCGGCGTAGTTGCCCGGGATCGTCGTGGCGCCACCCGGGCGCCGCGGGGTCCCGGCCCGGTCGGGCTCCGACCGCGCCGGTGCCTGCGGAGCGGGCGTCGAGCGGTCGGGCACCGGGGGCTCCGGGGGCGGCGGCTCGGCCGCCGCGGTACCGGGGAGGGCGAGGCCTGCGGCGACCGCGGCGGCGATCGACAGCCGCAGCAGGGAGCGGGATTGCGACACCCCGGCACCGTCCCGTGTGCGGCGACCCACAGCTACCCGCGCACGGCCGGGCCACCCGTCCGTGCGGGACACGCACCCGGGACGGGTGACCGGACCGTCATGTCCGGGTGAGCGGCGACCGTGGCCGGGCGGGTCCGGACGTCGGGCCCGCCGGGCGCACCGCCGCGCCGGCCGTACTCCTCGCCGGCCTCGACGAGGGACCGGATCGGGGCGCCCAAGTGCCGTCGTGGTGGCCTCGTAGACTTGACAGCGTGACCGAAACCCTCCCACCGCGCTCTCGCGGCGTCGCCGCCGACCTGCCCGCCAAGTGGAACCCGGGCGAGGTAGAGGGCGAGATGTACCAGCGGTGGGTCGATCGCGGCTACTTCGAGGCCGACCCGACGTCGGGCAAGCCACCGTTCTGCATCGTCATCCCGCCGCCGAACGTGACCGGCAGCCTGCACCTCGGGCACGCGATGGACCACACGCTGATCGACGCGCTGACCCGCCGCCGCCGGATGCAGGGCTACGACGCGCTGTGGCTGCCCGGCATGGACCACGCCGGCATCGCGACCCAGTCCGTCGTCGAGCGCCAGATCGCGCTCGACGGCAAGACCCGTCACGACTACGGCCGCGAGCTGTTCGTGGAGAAGGTCTGGGACTGGAAGCGCGAGTCCGGCGGCTCGATCCTGGGCCAGATGCGCCGTCTGGGCGACGGCGTCGACTGGTCGCGCGAGCGCTTCACCCTCGACGAGGGCCTGTCCCGCGCCGTGCAGACGGTCTTCAAGAAGATGTTCGACGAGGGCCTGATCTACCGCGCCGAGCGCCTGGTCAACTGGTCGCCCGCGCTGCAGAGCGCGATCAGCGACATCGAGGTGGAGCACAAGGAGGTCGAGGGCGAGCTCGTCTCCATGCGCTACGGCCCGCTCGACGACGAGAGCCGCTCGATCGTCGTGGCCACCACCCGGGTCGAGACGATGCTCGGCGACACCGCCGTGGCCGTGCACCCCGACGACGAGCGCTACGCCCACCTGCACGGCACCACGATCACGATGCCGATCACCGGCCGGGAGATCCCGGTCGTGGCCGACCCCTACGTCGACCCGTCGTTCGGCTCCGGCGCCGTCAAGATCACCCCGGCGCACGACCCGAACGACTTCGAGATGGGCCGCCGGCACGACCTGCCGATGCCCACGATCATGGACGAGTCGGGCGTGATCGCCGGCACCGGGACCCGCTTCGACGGCATGGACCGCTTCGAGGCGCGCGTCGCGATCCGCGAGGAGCTGGCCTCCCAGGGCCGGATCGTCGCCGAGAAGCGGCCCTACCTGCACAGCGTCGGGCACGACTCGCGGACCGGGGTCGTCATCGAGCCGCGGCTGAGCCTGCAGTGGTTCGTGCGCGTCGAGTCGCTGGCCAGGGCCTCCGGTGACGCGGTGCGCTCCGGGGAGACCACGATCCACCCCAAGGAGCAGGCCAAGCGCTTCTTCGACTGGGTCGACGGCATGCACGACTGGTGCATCTCCCGCCAGCTGTGGTGGGGCCACCGGATCCCGGTCTGGTACGGCCCGGACGGCGAGACGCTCTGTCTCGGACCGGACGACGAGGCCCCGACCGGCGAGGGCTGGCGCCGCGACGCCGACGTCCTCGACACCTGGTTCTCCTCGGGCCTGTGGCCGTTCTCCACACTCGGCTGGCCCGACGCCGGCGCCGACCTGGAGCACTACTATCCGACGTCGGTGCTGGTCACGGGCTACGACATCCTGTTCTTCTGGGTCGTCCGGATGATGATGTTCGGCACCTACGCGATGGAGCGGGCGCCGTTCGAACACGTCTACCTGCACGGGCTGATCCGGGACGAGCACGGCAAGAAGATGTCCAAGTCCAAGGGCAACGTGATCGACCCGCTGGACATGATCGACGAGTTCGGCGCGGACGCGCTGCGCTTCACGATCGCCCGCGGATCGAACCCGGGCACGGACATGTCGCTGTCCACCGAGTGGGTGGCGGCCTCGCGCAACTTCACCACCAAGCTGTGGAACATCACCCGGTTCGCGCTGTCCAAGGGCGCCTCGGTGGACCTGGAGCTGCCGGCGCCCGCCGACCGCACCGACGCCGACCGCTGGATCCTCGGCCGGTTGCGCGAGGTCCGGTCCGAGACCGACGAGCTGCTGGAGTCCTTCCAGTTCGCCAAGGCGACCGAGGGGCTCTACCACTTCACCTGGGACGAGGTCGCCGACTGGTACGTCGAGCTGGCCAAGCCGCAGCTCGAGGCCGGCGGTGCCGTCGCCGAGGGCACCCGCGCGGTGCTCGGGCACGTGCTCGACGCGCTGCTGCGCCTGCTGCACCCGATCGTCCCGTTCGTCACCGAGGCGCTCTGGACGGCACTGACCGGCCGGGAGACGGTGGTGACCGCGCCCTGGCCGACCGACGCCGGGGCGCCCGCCGAGCCGGACGCCGTCGCCCGGGTGCAGGCCGTCCAGAAGCTGATCACCGAGGTCCGCCGGTTCCGCACCGAGCAGGGACTGCCGGACCGCCGCTCGGTGGCCGCGAAGCTGGAGAACCTGGCCGCCGCCGATCTGACCGGGCACGAGGCCGCGGTGCGGTTCCTGACCCGGCTCGACGACCCCGGCGACGACTTCGCCGCCACCGCCACGATCGAGGTCCCGGTCAGCGGGGTCGACGCCGCCGCGGCGGGCAGCGCGTCGGCGCGCCCCACCTCGGTGCACGTCGAGCTCGACACCTCGGGCGCGATCGACGTCGCCGCCGAACGGGCCCGGCTGGGTCGTGACCTGGCCGCCGCCGAGAAGGAGCGGGATGCGGCGGAGAAGAAGCTGAACAACCCGAAGTTCACCGAGAAGGCCCCGGCCGAGGTGGTCGAGGGCATCCGGGCGCGGCAGGAGACCGCGCGCTCGGAGATCGAGCGGATCGGCGCCCGCCTCGCCGCGCTGCCGGAGTCATGAGCACCCCGCGCGGCCCGAGGGACGACCGGCCCGGCGAGGACGAGGGCGCCGAGCAGCTGGGCGCCTACGACCGCAGTGCCTACGACGAGTTCGACGACGGCAGCGGCGGCGGGCGGGACGGTGGCTCGGGCCGCCGGGACGGCATCACCTACGGCGGTGACCGCTGGGCCGAGGGCGGGTTCGGCGACGCCGAGCGCGCCGACGACCAGGCCGGCGACACCGACGACGGGCCCGCCGACGGCCCCGACGCCGCCGAGGGGGACCGGTCCGACGAGCTGCCCGAGGGCGAGGGCGCGGTGGACACCCCGGAGGAGACCGCGCAGGACGCGGTGCTCGCGCACGTGCTGAACGAGATCCGCGGTGGCGAGAGCCCGGACGTCGTCCCGGCGCAGTCGTCGGTGGCCGGGTTCGCCGAGTTCCTGGCCGTCGACGCGACGCTGGACCGGCGCTGGCCGGAGTCGGTCATGGAGCCCTCGCTGGACCGGATCCAGGCGCTCTGCGACGCCCTCGGCGACCCCCAGCGCGCCTACCCGGTGGTGCACCTGACCGGCACCAACGGCAAGACCTCCACCGCCCGGATGGTCGATGCGCTGCTCACCGAGATCGGGCTGCGCACCGGCCGCTACACCAGCCCGCACCTGCAGCGGTCCACCGAGCGGATCAACCTGGACAACCGGCCGATCACGGCCGAGCGCTTCGTCGAGGTCTACCGCGAGGTGGAGCCGTTCGTGGAGCTGGTCGACGCCCGGGCCGCCGAGGGCGAGCCCGCGATGAGCAAGTTCGAGGTGCTCACCGCGATGGGGTTCGCCGCGTTCGCCGACGCCCCGGTCGAGGCCGCCGTCGTCGAGGTCGGCCTGGGCGGGCGCTGGGACGCCACGAACGTCGCCGACGCGCACGTCGCCGTCGTGCTGCCGATCGGGCTCGACCATGCCGAGTACCTCGGCGACGACGTCGCGGCCATCGCGAAGGAGAAGGCCGGGATCATCAAGCCCGGGTCGGTCGCGGTGCTCGCGGCGCAGGACAAGGCCGTGGCCGAGGTGCTGATCGAGCGCTGTGCCGAGGTCGGCGCCGAGGTCGCCCGCGAGGGGGCCGAGTTCGGCGTGCGCGAGCGCGAGCTCGCCGTCGGCGGCCAGCGTCTGGAGCTCCAGGGCCTGTCCGGGCGCTTCGACGAGGTGTTCCTGCCGCTGCACGGCGAGCACCAGGCGTCGAACGCGGCGGTCGCGCTGGCCGCGGCCGAGGCGATGGTCGGCGCGAGCACGGCGCATCCGCTGGACCCGGACGCGGTGCGCGCGGCGTTCGCCTCGATCACGTCCCCGGGCCGGCTGGAGCCGGTGCAGGGCGGGCAGGGCGTGCCGACCGTGCTGATCGACGCGGCGCACAACCCGGCCGGGGCCACGGCCCTGGCGAGGTCGCTGGGCTCGGAGTTCCGCTTCACCCGGCTGGTCGGTGTCGTCGCGGTGCTCGAGGGCAAGGACGCCCGCGGCATCCTCGCCGAGCTGGAACCGGCGCTGCACGAGGTCGTGGTGACCACCAACGGCTCGCCGCGGGCGATGGACCCGGACGACCTCGGCGCCCTGGCTGCGGAGGTCTTCGGCGCGGACCGGGTCAGCGTCGAGCCCGTGCTGCGGGCGGCGATCGAGGAGGCCGGGGAGCTGGCCGAGGAGGCCGGGGACTCCGGCGTCGGTGTGATCGTCACCGGTTCGGTGGTCACCGCCGGCGAGGCCCGCGCACTGTTCGGGAAGGAACCGGCGTGAGCGAACCCGCCGACGGCGCCGCGGACCCGGCCGAGCAGCCCGGGGCCGGCGGCGTGCGCCCGCCGGCGACCGACCCGATGAAGGGGATCCGCGGCATCTTCGCGGCGACCCTGATCCTCGAGTCGATCGTGGTGCTGCTGGCGCTGCTGGTACTGCCCAAGTTCGGCGAGGGCGCCACCACGACCGGGGTCACGACGATGCTGCTGATCGCGCTCGCGATGATCCTGGCCGGCGGGCTGCAGCGGAGGCCCTACGGGCTCGGGGTCGCGCTCGGGCTGCAGGTGGTCACGATCGTCGCCGGGTTCTGGCTGGTCACCGGGCTGGGCATCATGGGCGTCGTGTTCGCGATCGTGTGGGGCGTGCTGGTCTGGATGCGCTGGGACGTCCGTCGGAAGATGGAGCGCGGGCTGCTGCCGTCGCAGCAGGCCTGAGCGGCGGCGTCAGCCGGAGCGGCCTCGCCCGCACGGGCTCCCGGCCGGAGCCGGGCCCGGTGCGGGGGGCGACGGCGGTCCGTGGCTACCCTGCACCGCGTGACTGAACGCACTCTCGTCCTGGTCAAGCCCGACGGTGTCGAGCGCAAGCTCGTCGGAGAGGTGATCTCCCGGATCGAGCGCAAGGGCCTCGACCTGGTCGCCCTCGACCTGCGCACCGTCGACCGTGAGCTGGCCGCCCAGCACTACGCCGAGCACGACGGCAAGCCGTTCTTCGAGTCGCTGCTCGAGTTCATCACCTCCGGTCCGGTGCTGGCCGCGGTCGTCGAGGGGCCGCGCGCGATCGCGGCCTGGCGTCAGGTGGCCGGTGGCACCGACCCGGTGGAGAAGGCGACCCCGGGCAGCATCCGCGGCGACCTCGCCCTGGAGACCGGGTCCAACCTGGTGCACGGCTCGGACTCCCCGGAGTCGGCCGCCCGGGAGATCAAGCTCTGGTTCCCCGGCCTGTGACCCCGGCGCCGGGCTCGCGGCCCGGCGCCGTCCCCGGGCCGCGCCCGGTCCCCGACCCGCCCGCCGGGACGGCGGTGGAGCTGGGCTCGTTGTGGATCGCGGTGACCGAGGCCGGCGGGGCCGTCGACTTCGTGGCCGGGGACCCACCGGACGCGATCCGGGCGCTGGCCGAGGCCACGGTCGCCGACGTGCGGGCCGGGCGGTCCCGGATGCTGCGCCTCGACGACGGCGCAGGCCTGGCCGGGACGGTGTTCCTGACGCCCGGCAGCGGGATCATGGCGCACCGGGCCGAGGTGGGCCGCCTGATGGTCCGGCCGGACCTTCGCGGACGGGGCCGGGGGACCGCGCTGCTCGACGCGGCCGTGGCCGAGGGGACCGCGCTCGGCCTGGAGCAGCTGACCCTGGGCTGCCGCGGAGGGACGTCGCTCCCGGCGTTCTACGCCGCGCGGGGCTGGGAGGAGTACGGCGTGCTCACCGGCGGCGTGCGCCTGTCCGCCGACGACGCCCGCGACGTGCACCTGTTCCGCCGCCGCCTGGCCTGACCCCGGACGGCGCCGGTCTGCGCCGGACGAACGCCGCTCTCGTGCGGCCCCGCGGTACGGGAGCAGCGTTCGCACGACCGTGGCCGGACAAGATCGAGAATCCGCCCGTCCGCCGGATGGCCGAACCGGGCGCGGGGGTCCACCATTCCTCCATGACGGTGCTCACCCCGCGGCCCACCACGCTCGACCTCGTCCGCAGCGTCGTGGTGGCGCTCCTGGCCGTCCTGCAGATCGTGGTCTCCGCGCTCGCAGGCCGCGACATCGGGACGGTCGCGCGGCAGTACGACACACCGCTCCTGGCGGCCGGGTGGGCGTTCTCCATCTGGGGCGTGATCTACCTGGGCTTCCTCGCCTACGCGGTGTTCGCGCTGCTGCCGACCCAGCGGGGACGCGAGATCCACCGGCGGTGCGGCTGGTGGCTCGCGGCCACGGCGGTGGCCAACCCGCTGTGGGTGCTCGCGTTCGCGGGCGACCACCCGCTGACGGCCCAGATCCTGCTGGTCGCCCTCGCCGTGGCGCTGGGTGTGGTGTTCGGGCGCCTGTCCCGCGACCCCGCGCGCAGCGGCCTCGAACGGCTCGCGTTCCGCCTGCCGGTGTCGATCTACACCGGGTGGACGGCGGTCGCGGTCGTGCTGGGGACCCTGGCCACCGGCGTGTGGGCGGGCATCCCCGGCGACGGGGTGCTCGCCCAGGTCGCGGCGATCGTCGTGCTCGCGGCGCTGATCGTCGTCGTGCTCTCGGTCGTGAGCTCGGCGACAGGGACGGCGGGTTTCGCCGGTGCGGTGGTCTGGGCGCTGGCCGGGATCGCGGCCAACGACCGTCCGGTCGCGGTGTCGCTCGTGGTGGTGGTCGCGCTGGTCACGGTCCTGGTGACGACCGCCCGCCGGATCACCCGCTCGGTGCAGCCCGCCCTGGTCGCACTGGGCTGAGCGGGCCGAGCCGTCGATTCCCGGCCGCGGGGCTTGCTACGGTCGCCGTACCAGCGGAAGGACGGAAGACCACCATGATCACCGGAAGCATCGTCGCGATCGTCACCCCCATGGACACCGACGGCGAGGTCGACCACAAGGCGCTCGGTGACCTGGTCGAACGGCAGGTCGCCGCCGGCACGTCGGCGATCGTCTCGGTCGGCACCACCGGTGAGTCGGCCACCCTGTCGGTGCTCGAGCACACCGAGGTCATGCGACGCACCATCGACGTGGCGGCCGGCCGGGTCCCGGTGATCGCCGGCACCGGCGCGAACTCGACCTCGGAGGCGATCCATCTGACCCGGGCCGCCCGCGCGGCCGGCGCCGACGGTGCCCTCCTGGTCACCCCGTACTACAACAAGCCTCCGCAGGAGGGCCTCTACCGGCACTTCGCCGCGATCGCCGCGGCCGTCGACATCCCGCAGTACCTCTACAACGTCCCGGGCCGCACGGCCTGCGACATGCTGCCCTCCACGGTGGCCCGGCTCGCCGAGATCCCGAACATCGTCGGGCTCAAGGAGGCCAAGGGCGATCTGGACCGGGTCCGCGAGCTGGTCGCCCTCGACCTGCCCGACTTCGCGCTCTACTCCGGGGACGACGGCACCGCGCGGGCCAGCATGCTCGCCGGGTTCCACGGTGACATCTCGGTCACCGCGAACGTCGCCCCGGAGACGATGGCGCGGATGTGCAAGGCGGCCGTGGCCGGGGACGCGGAGAACGCCTCCGCCCTCGACGCCGACGTGGTCGGCCTGCACAGCGCCCTGTTCGTCGAGCCGAACCCGATCCCGGTGAAGTGGGCACTGGCCGAGATGGGCCTGATGCCCGGCGGGATCCGGCTGCCGCTGGTGCCGCTCGACGAGTGGCACCACGAGGACCTGCGGGCCGCGCTGCGCAGCGCCGGCCTGCTGGTCTGACCCGCGTCCGTCCTCAGACCAGCCCGAGAGCGAGCATCGCTTCGGCCACCCGCGAGTAGCCGGCGATGTTCGCCCCGGCCACGTAGTTGCCCGGGCTCCCGTACTCCTCGGCGACGTCGTGACAGCGGGCGTGGATGTCGACCATGATCTCGCGCAGCCGGATCTCCGAGTGCTCGAAGCTCCAGGAGTCGCGCGAGGCGTTCTGCTGCATCTCCAATGCGGACGCGGCGACCCCGCCGGCGTTGGCTGCCTTACCCGGCGCGAACGCGACGCCCGCCTCCTGCAGCACGCGGACCGCGGCGGAGGTGGTGGGCATGTTCGCCCCCTCGCCGACGGCGATGCAGCCGCCCCGCACCAGGGTGGCGGCGTCGTTCTCGTCGAGCTCGTTCTGGGTGGCCGAGGGCAGCGCGACCTGGCACGGCACCTCCCAGACCGAGCGGTCGGGCACGTACACCGCGTCGCCGCGCTGCTCGGCATACACGTCGATCCGCTCGCGGCGGACTTCTTTGAGGTCTTTGAGCAGCTCCAGGTCGATGCCCTTGGGGTCGTGCACGAAGCCGCCGGAGTCCGAGCAGGCGACGACCCGTCCGCCGAGCTGGTGCACCTTCTCGATCGTGTAGAGCGCGACGTTGCCCGACCCGGAGACCACGACGTCCTTGCCGTCGAAGGACTCACCGCGCGCACGCAGCATCTCCTCGACGAAGAACGAGCAGCCGTAGCCGGTCGCCTCCCGGCGAACCTGGGCGCCACCGTAGGGCAGACCCTTGCCGGTGAGCACCCCGGACTCGTACCGGTTGGTGATCCGCTTGTACTGGCCGAACAGGTAGCCGAGCTCACGTCCGCCGACACCCATGTCCCCGGCGGGGACGTCGGTGTGCTCGCCGATGTGCCGGTAGAGCTCGAGCATGAAGCTCTGACAGAAGCGCATCACCTCGCGGTCCGAGCGTCCGCGCGGGTCGAAGTCCGACCCGCCCTTGCCGCCCCCGATCGGCAACCCGGTCAGCGCGTTCTTGAAGACCTGCTCGAAGCCGAGGAACTTCACCGTCCCGAGCAGCACCGACGGGTGGAAGCGCAGACCACCCTTGTACGGCCCGAGTGCACTGTTGAACTCGACCCGGAACCCCCGGTTGATGTGGATGCCGCCCTCGTCGTCCTCCCACGGCACCCGGAAGATGATCTGACGTTCGGGCTCGCAGATCCGCTCGACGATCCGCGCGTCGGCGTACTCGGGGTGCTTGTCGACGGCCGGGCCGATGCTGTCGAACACCTCGCGGACCGCCTGGTGGAACTCCACCTCGCCGGGGTTACGGGACAGGACCCGCTCGTAGATCGACTCCAGGGCAGCGTGCATGCGAGTGGTCCGTGCCTTTCCGTCGCGACGGCCGACGCCCGGTTCGGTGCCGGCTCCGGTCGGCGTCCATGCGACCGGATCGTCGCCATCAGAACACGGTTCGGTCGGCCCTCCGCCGTGGTGTGACCAATGATGCGAGGCTGCCGCCGGACCGTAACAGGCCAGTTCAGGTGCTCGCGCCGCCGTCCGGTGGGGGAGCGCTGGTGGTCTTGACGTTGCGGGCGATGTCGCGTCCGAACGTCACGTCCAGGCGTTCGGACACGGCCAGCTCCAGCACCGCGAGCATCGCCTCGCCGGAGATCCGGCGGAGCGCCTCGATCGTCTCGTAGACCCGCGGCCACTCCTCCGAGGGGCGGCCGGAGGCGTCGAAGGGCTGCCAGATCTCGCCCAGGAACAGGTCCACGTAGGTCTTGGCGATGCCGTCGGCGTGCTTGCGCATCTGCTCGACGACGTCGAGCGAGCGCTCGATCGGGATGCCGAGCCCGGTCAGGTCCGCCGCCGCGTTCATCAACCGCGGGCTGACCTCCTCGTACTGGTCGTCGCCGAGCTCGCGCAGCAGGCCCATCTTCTGCCCGCGCTTGAGGATCGCCGTGTCGGTCGCCCGGAAGCGCTCGACGAGCTCGGGCAGGCTGACGATCTGGCGTTCCTCGGAGCCGAAGAGCCCGCGCACGGTGCGGATGAAGTGCACGACCTGCTCGGTGGACCCGCCCGTGGTGTCGAGCAGCTTCTTGATCGTGTCGAGCTTGACGCCCTCGTCCTGCAGGTCCTTGATCAGCTCCAGCCGGGCCTCGTGGCCGGGTCCGTAGTAGCCGGTGCGGGCCTGCACCTGCGGCGGTGGGAGCAGGCCGCGGGCCTGGTAGGCGCGGATGTTGCGCACCGTGACGCCGCTGGCCCGGGCCAGCTCGTCGATCGTCCGCCATTCGTCATGCACGATGTCCTCCGGCATGAGACATACCTTAACAAGAAGCTATGTGACACACGATACCGGCGATACTGCCTTGCTATGTGACATCAATCCGTGCAGACTCGATGTCATGTTCAGAGTCGCTCCGCTGCGGCCGGGCCGCCGGTTGCTGGCCGCCGCCACCGCCATGACCACCCCGCTGCTGCCCGAGGACTTCCTCGGACTGATCGACCCGCTGTGGTCGACCACCCGGCTGCGCGGCCGGGTCGTCGCCCGTCGCCGGGAGACCGACCGTGCGGTCTCGGTGACGATCCGGCCCGGCCGGGCCTGGGAGGGCCACCGCGCCGGCCAGTACGTCCGGGTCGGGATCGACGTCGACGGCGTCCGGCACTGGCGCTCCTACTCCCTGTCCGGGGCACAGGACGCCGAGCACCTGACGATCACCGTGCAGGCCGTGCCGGACGGCGTCGTCTCGCAGAAGCTGGTGCGGGACCTGCCGATCGGCACCATCGTCGAGCTCGAGCAGGCCGCCGGGGACTTCGTGCTCCCGGACGCGCCGGCCCCGCTGCTGATGGTGACCGCCGGCAGCGGCATCACCCCGGTGATGGGCATGCTGCGCACGCTCGACACCACCGGTGCCGTGCCGGACGTCGTGGTCGTGCACAGCGCCCCCTCCGCCGAGGACTCGATCTTCGCCGCGGAGCTCGAGGCGATGGCCGCCCGTCGCTGCGGCCTGCGGGTGCACACCCGGCACACCGGCGAGCAGGGCCGGCTCGACCTCTCCGAGCTCGACGAGCTGGTCCCGGACTGGCGTGCGCGCCGGGCCTACGTCTGCGGTCCGGCCGAGCTGCTCGACGCCGCCGAGGCGCACTGGGCGCAGACCCCGGAGGCGCTGCGGGTGGAGCGGTTCACCGCCCCGGCCCGCAGCACCGGCGGTTCCGGCGGGCGCGTCGAGTACGGCGAGAAGGCCGTCGACGTCGAGCCCGGCACCAGCCTGCTGGAGGCCGGCGAGGCCGCCGGGGTCCTGATGCCCAGCGGCTGCCGGATGGGCATCTGCTTCGGCTGCGTGCTCCCGCTGCGCGACGGACAGGTCCGCGACCTGCGCACCGGTGACGTGCACGGCGAGCCCGGCGACCTGGTCCAGACCTGCATCTCCGGGGCGAGCGGCAGCGCTCGCCTCGACACCCCCTGATCACACACCCACGAGGAGGACCCGCCATGACCGCGACCCTCGACCGCCCCGTCACCGCCGAGACCGTGACCGACGACCCGGACCGGCACCCGGTCCGCCCGTCGCTGCAGGTCGTCCCGTCCACCCGCCGTTCCGACGTCGAGGCGACGACCTCGCTGACCCCCGAGCAGATCGAGGAGCTGGGCCGTCGCCTGGACGCGATCCGCGACCGGGTGCTGGGCGAGCGCGGCGAGTCCGACGCGGCCTACATCCGCAAGGTGATCAGCTCGCAGCGGGCCCTGGAGATCGGCGGGCGGGCGCTGCTCTTCGCCGGGGTGCTGCCCCCGGCCTGGATCGCCGGCACCGCCATGCTCTCGATCGCCAAGATCCTGGAGAACATGGAGATCGGGCACAACGTCATGCACGGCCAGTGGGACTGGATGCGTGACCCGAAGATCCACTCCAGCACGTGGGAGTGGGACAACGTGAGCTCCTCGGCGGAGTGGAAGAACTCCCACAACTACATGCACCACACCTACACCAACGTCGTGGGCAAGGACCGCGACGTCGGCTACGGGATCCTGCGCCTGTCCGAGGAGCAGAAGTGGAGCCCGTACTACCTGGGCAACCCCGTCTACAACTTCCTGCTCTCGCTGTTCTTCCAGTGGGGCGTGGCGCTGCACGACCTCGAGGTGGAGAAGGTCGTGGCCGGCGAGAAGCCGGTCTCGCGGGTGTGGGAGCAGGTCAAGTCGATCGGGCGCAAGGCCGCGAAGCAGTTCACCAAGGACTACCTGGTGTTCCCGGCGCTGGCCGGCCCGTTCTTCCTGCCGGTGCTGGCCGGGAACCTCACCGCGAACCTGGTGCGCAACGTCTGGACGCACGCGGTGATCTTCTGCGGGCACTTCCCGACGGGGGCGGTCCAGTTCTCCGAGGAGCAGCTCGAGGGCGAGACCCGCGGGCAGTGGTACGTCCGGCAGATGCTCGGCTCGGCCAACCTCGAGGGCGGCCGGCTCTTCCACCTGATGACCGGCCAGCTCAGCTTCCAGATCGAGCACCACCTGTTCCCGGACCTGCCCAGCAACCGCTACGCCGAGGTCGCCCCCGAGGTGCGGGAGCTGTGCCGCGAGTACGGGCTGGAGTACACCACCGGGTCGCTCGGCCGGCAGTACCTGCAGGTCCTGCGCACGATCAACCGCCTGGCCCTGCCGGGCGGCACCCGCTGACCCCGCGCGCGACGGCTCAGGCGGCGGCGGGCCGGTAGACGGTGTGCAGGACGCCGCTGCCCAGGGCCGTCGAGCGCAGCAACGTCAGGGCGACGCCGTCGGAGCCCTCCGGGAACAGCTGCGCGCCCTTGCCGACGACGAGCGGGTGCACCAGCAGGTGCAGCTCGTCGAGCAGGCCGTGGGCCAGCAGCGACCGCACGAGCGTGAGGCTCCCGGAGACGCCGATGTCCGGGCCGTCGGAGGCCTTGATGTCGCGCAGCCGCCGGACCCAGTCCGCCCCCAGCAACGTCGAGTTCTGCCAGTCCTGCGCGGAGGCCAGCGTCGTGGAGACGACGTACTTGGGGGTGTCGTTCATGGTGTCGGCCACCGGGTCGTCCTGCCGGCCGCCGAAGTACCGGCCGAACTCCGACCAGGTGACCCGCCCGACCAGCATCTCGGGCTGCATGATGGCGTCGACGGCGGCACCCAGCTCCTCGTCGAAGTAGGACCAGTGCCAGGTGTCGGGTGCCTCCGCGACGCCGTCGAGGGAGATGAACTCGCCCGCGATGATCTTCCGCATGGTGTCCTCCGGGATGCCGTCCCGGTCCGTCGCCCGGGATCTGTCGGTAGGACCGCCGTCCCCGCGGGAACTCATCGGCCGGCCCCGCCGGCACTCATGCGGCAACGGCTCCGTACCGCGTCACCTCTGCGTCAAGAGTGCCCGCCGCCCGGGCAGACCGGCACAGCGCCGGTGGCACTCGTGCGGCTCGGGTTCCGCGACGGGTGACGCGTGGGACATGAGTGCCCTCAGCCGGTGGTGGGGGTCCCGGCGCGGGCGGCGGTGCGCCGGACGGCCTCGATCAGGTCGGGCCAGACCCGATGGGGCAGGTCGTGGCCCATGCCCGGGACCTCGACGAGCTCCGCCCCGGGGACCGCGGCCGCGGTGGCGCGTCCGCCGGAGGGCTGCACGACCCGGTCGGCGAGGCCGTGGAACACCAGCGTCGGGCAGGTCAGGCGGCCCAGGTCGGCGGTGCGGTCGCGCTCGCCGACGCACGCCGCGAGCTGACGTCCGCCGCCGCTGCCGTCCCCGGTCTCGCGGGCCGCCGCGCGGCGCACGGCGACCCGGACGTCCTCGTCGTCGGCGGCGGTGCGCCCGGCGGAGCCGATCCGGCGGAACGAGGCGACCATCGCCGCCACCGGGTCCGACGGGGGTGGGCGCAGGAACTCCGGCACCATCCGCCAGGACACCCGGCCGGTCCTCCCGTCGCCGGGCCGTCCCATGATCGAGGTCAGGGACCGGGTCAGCGACGGGTGCCGGATCGCGACCTCCTGGGCGACCATCGCGCCCAGCGACGCGCCGACCACGTGCGCCCCGCGCGGGTCCAGGGCCGCGATCAGCCCGCCGACGTCGTCGGCCATGTCGCCGAGGGTGTAGACGGGCCTCGCCCGCCGGGTCACGAACTCCCATCCGCTGATCCCGGGACCGCGGAAGTGGGTGGAGCGACCGACGTCACGGTTGTCGAACCGCACGACGTGGAACCCGTGCCCGGCCAGCGCGCGGCAGAACCCCTCGCGCCACCAGTCCAGCGACAGGCCCAGGCCCATGACCAGCACGACCATCGGATCGTCGGGCGAGCCGAACGACTCGTGACAGATCCGGACATCGCCGACGGTGGTGAAGTCCTCGCTCATCACCTCTGGTTCGCAGGGTGCCGCGGGCCGGTTCGCCCTGCCCGCGGCGATCGCGGGCCGGGGCACCCCGTCCCTCGCCGCGCGACGGGGCTACCCTGGGCCAGCGTGACTGGCGATGTTGGATTTCCCACGGAGACGGCAGGCCACCGGGCCGCCTCTGTCTTCCCCGCCCTGGAGGCCTTGCTGCCGCAGGTGTCCAAACCCGTGCAGTACGTCGGCGGCGAGGGGAACTCCCAGGTCGCGGACGACACGGAGTGGGACGCCACGGCTGTCCGCTGGGCCCTGCTCTACCCCGACGCCTACGAGGTGGGCCTGCCCAACCAGGGTGTCCAGATCCTCTACGAGGTCCTCAACGAGCGTGCCGACGCCCTGGCCGAGCGCTGCTACTCGGTGTGGCCCGACCTCGAGGCCAGGATGCGCGAGGCCGGTGTCCCGGCGTTCACCGTCGACTCGCACCGCCCGATCGGCGCGTTCGACGTGCTCGGCGTGTCGTTCTCCACCGAGCTCGGCTACACGAACCTGCTCACCACGCTGGACCTGGCCGGGACCCCGATCCACGCGGTCGACCGTGACGAGACGCACCCGGTCGTGGTGGCCGGCGGGCACGCCGCGTTCAACCCGGAGCCGGTCGCGGACTTCGTCGACGTGGCCGCGCTGGGCGACGGCGAGGAGGTCGTGGGCGACATCACCGAGGTCGTCGCCGCGTGGAAGGGCGAGGGGTGCCCCGGCGGGCGCCGCGAGCTGCTGCTGCGCCTGGCCGCCACCCCGGGCTGCTACGTGCCCGCCCTCTACGACGTCTCCTACGGCGACGACGGCGCGATCGCGGCCGTCACCCCGGCCGAGGACCGGGTCCCGGGGACCGTGCAGAAGCGCACCACCGTCGAGCTCGACGACTGGCCCTACCCGAAGGCGCCGCTGGTGCCGCTGGCCGAGACCGTGCACGAGCGGGCCAGCGTGGAGATCTTCCGCGGGTGCACTCGCGGTTGCCGGTTCTGCCAGGCCGGGATGATCACCCGCCCGGTCCGTGAGCGGACCGTGGCGGGGATCGGTGACATGGTCGACAAGTCGGTACGGGCCTCCGGGTTCGACGAGGTGGGCCTGCTCTCGCTCTCCAGCGCCGACCACTCCGAGATCGCCGAGATCACCAAGGGTCTGGCCGACCGGTACGAGGGCTCGAACACCTCGCTGTCGCTGCCCTCGACGCGGGTGGACGCGTTCAACATCGACCTGGCCAAGGAGATCTCGCGCAACGGGCGACGCTCGGGGCTCACGTTCGCCCCCGAGGGCGGCTCCGAGCGGATCCGCCGGGTGATCAACAAGATGGTCTCGGAGGAGGACCTGATCCGGACCGTCTCCGAGGCGTTCGCGCAGGGCTGGCGGCAGGTCAAGCTCTACTTCATGGTCGGCCTGCCGACCGAGGAGGACGCCGACGTCCTGGAGATCGCCGGCATGGCGCACCGGGTGATCAAGGCCGGGCGCGAGGCATCCGGCCGCAACGACATCCGCTGCACGATCTCCATCGGCGGGTTCGTGCCCAAGCCGCACACCCCGTTCCAGTGGGCCGCGCAGTGCCACCCCGACGTCGTCGACGACCGGCTGCGCCAGCTGCGCGCCGCCGTCAACACCGATCGCAAGATCGGTCGCAACATCGGCATGCGCTACCACGACGGGGAGCCCTCGCTGATCGAGGGACTGCTCGCCCGCGGCGACCGCCGGGTCGGCGCGGTGATCGAGCGGGTGTGGCGCGAGGGCGGACGGTTCGACGGCTGGTCCGAGCACTTCTCCTACCAGCGCTGGTGCGACGCCGCGGCCGCCGAGCTGGAGCCGCAGGGCGTCTCGCTGGCCTGGTTCACCACCCGCGACCGCGAGCGCGCGGAGATCCTTCCCTGGGACCACCTGGACTCCGGCCTGGAGCGGGACTGGCTCTGGGACGACTGGAGCGAGGCCCTGGAGGGCCGCGAGCAGGACGACTGCCGCTGGACACCGTGCTTCGACTGCGGTGTCTGCCCGTCCACCGGCACCGACATCGAGGTGGGTCCGAGCGGCACCACCCTGATCCCGCTGAGCGTCGTCAACCCGACCGCCCAGTCGGACCTCCCCGCGCAGGGCTGAAGGTGGCGCAGAGCTCCTCCATCCCCGACCCGTCCTCGAGTCCCGACCCGACGACCTGGGAGTCCGGCGGGCGCCGGCTGCGCGTGCGCGTGGCCGACGAGCGCGACGTCGCGGCACTGGCGGCGCTGCGACGGCAGTGGCTCGAGGAACGGGCCGGCCGCCCGGTGTCGGACCCCGGCTTCGAGGAGGCCTTCGCGCAGTGGTGGCGGGTCGAGCAGCCGCGGCGCGCGTTCTGGGTCGCCGAGGTCGGCAGCGAACGCGCCGGACACAGCCCGGTCGGGTCGATCAACGTCGTGGAGACCGTGCACATGCCGCGCCCGGGTGGCCGCGCCGCGCGCGCCGGGCAGGTCGGCAACGCGTTCGTGCTGTCCTCGTTCGCCGAGGCCGGGGTCCCGCGGGCCCTGCTCTCGGCGGTCATCACGCACGCTCGCGACCGGGCCTACCGGCGCCTGATCCTCGCCCCGACGGCCGGCAGCTCCGCGTTCTACCGGCGGGCCGGGTTCTCCCCGGCCGGGGAGTCGTTGCTGGTCCTGGACCCGCAGGTGGCGCCGGGGAGCTGAGGCCCTGCGCCGGGGCAGGGGCGGGCCCGGCGGGAGCCGCCGGGACGCTCCCTAGAATGCGGGCCATGGCCAGAGTCCGCCCCGGCGCGGCAGCGAACCCGGCACCGCCCACGGTGCAGCGGGTACGCCTGCGCTTCGCCAAGCGCGGACGGCTGCGCTTCCTGTCCCACCGTGACGTCGCCCGCAGCTTCGAGCGGGCGGTGCGACGTGCCGGCATCCCGGTGTCGCACTCGCACGGTTTCAGCCCGCACCCGAGGCTGTCCTGGGTCGGAGCGGCGCCCACCGGCTCCGCGAGCGAGGCCGAGTACGTCGAGATCGGCCTGACCCGCGAGCTCGATCCCGAGGTGGTCCGGGCGGCGCTGGACGCCGCGCTGCCCGACGGCCTCGACGTCCTGCAGGCCGTCGTCGCCTCGCCGCCCGGGCTGCCGGAGCGGATCGACGCCGGACTGTGGCGCTTGGTGCTGGAGGGACTTCCGGTCGCCGAGGTCACCGACGCCGTGTCGCGGCTCCTGGCCGAGGAGACCCTGACGGTGGTCCGGATCACACCGTCGGGTCGGCGGGAGGTCGACGTGCGTGCCGCGCTGGTCGCGCTGTCGGTCGAGCCCGGTGACGGCGCCGCGCCGGCGGGGACGGCGCCTCGGACGGCGGCGGCGGGCGCCGACTGTGCGATACTGACGGCGGTCGTTCGGCAGACGACACCGACCGTTCGACCCGATGACGTGTTGAGTGCGCTCACCGTTGTCGCAGGTCTGACCCCGCCGGTCCCGGTCAAGGCGACGCGGCTGGCCCAGGGCCTGCTCGACGACGGGGGCAATCTCGCGGATCCGCTCGGTGCGGCCCCGGTGAACCGGGTCTGACCGGCGATCTCCGGCCCCACGGCCGGGTGTCGGCGACCCCGCCACGGCGTCGGAGCACGACCCGGTGACACGATTCAGCGACACCAGATGTGCCGCACCGCGCAACCGCGCGACGTGCGGAACGAGTAACGCGCAAGGTCCCTGCGCGGCCGCCTTCCCCACGAGGGCGCCCGGGGGCGAAGGAGCTCAATGTCGATCAAAGATGGGCCCGCCGGGACAACCGGTGGGCAGTCCGGGATGCCCGCGGCGGACCTCCCGGAGCGGATGCGGGTGCACGCCCTGGCCAAGCTCGTCGGCCGGACCAGCCGGGAGGTCCTGTCCGCGCTGGCCGACCTCGGTCAGGAGGTCCGCAGCGCCCAGTCCGGCATCACCCGGTCCACCGCCGAGCAGGTGATCTCGGCTCTCGGTGGTGCCGTCGACACCGCGGCCGCGGAGGTCGCCGCCGCCGAGGTCGTCGAGACCGCGGACGGTGAGCCCGGCGAACCCGCCGCGGGGGCGCTCGACCCGGCCACCGGCCACGCGCTGCTCGCCGAGCCCGGCGAGAGCTCCCCGGCCGGTTCCGAGGGTCCGGACCTGGAGATCACCGACCGGCCGGCGGGTAAGAAGGCCGCCCCGGCGCGCGCCCCGCTGTTCGCCGCCCCGATGTTCCAGG
>CBIHNM010000031.1:0-22739 GCA_966211265.1 uncultured Pseudonocardia sp. | reverse complement strand
CCCGGGCGCGGGGCGCGGGGGGGGGGGCGGGGCGGCGCCGCCCCTCGACCGCACCCATGTCCGCCGCGCGGACACCGCACCCGCACCCGTACCCGCCTGACCCCGTGCGACAGCGACACCGAGGAGACCTCCCATGACCACCGGCAGCACCCGTACCCGTCCCGCGCCGCGGGTCGTGGCCACCGACGTCGGGTTCTCCGAGGGCCCGCTCCACACCCCCTCCGGCGACACCTACTTCACCTCGATCACCCACGGCCGGCTCTACAAGCTGACCGCCGACGGGGCCGAGGTGGCCGCCGAGCTCGGCGGCGGCGCGAACGGCGCGGCCCTGGCCGCGGACGGCTCGATCTACGTCGCGCAGAACGGCGCCCGCTGGTCGACCACGGGCCCGACCTGGGGCAAGGACTCGGTCGGCGGCGTGCAGGTCGTGCGTCCCGACGGCACCCATCACTGGGTGCACCGGGACCCGATCGCGCCGAACGACCTGTGCTTCGGCCCCGACGGCATGCTCTACGTGACCGACCCGACGCGCGCCCCGTTCGGTGCCGACGGGCGGCTGTGGCGGATCGACACCGCCACCGAGGAGGCCGAGCTGCTGACCTCGACGTCCTACTTCCCCAACGGCATCGGGTTCGGGCTCGACGACCGGCTCTACGTGGCCTCCACCTACGACTCGCGGATCCTCGCCTACCGGATCGAGGACGGGCGGCCGGTCGACGAGCAGACCGTGGTGCAGATGGACTCCGGGCACCCGGACGGGTTCACCTTCGACACCGACGGCAACCTGATCGTCTGCGCGATCGACCTCGGCTCGGCGCCCGGGACGATCCAGACCTGGTCGGTGACCGGCGAGAAGCTCGACCAGTACGTGCCCGGCGACAACCCGAAGTACACCAACATCGTGCTCGACGGCGCCGGGACGATGACGATCTGCGACTCCGAGGGCGGCGCCGTCCTGGTGGTGGACGACTGGGGCTCGGCCGGGCTGGAGCTGCACCCCTACCGCTGAGGCCTCGGCACCGGGGGGACGGCGACGGCCGGGCCGCCGCCATCCCTCCGGGCGGCGCCCCGGCCCATCGCCCGCGGTGCGCGGTCGTCGCTCACCCCTGGATGGCCGAGGGGTCCATCCAGACGAACTCGAAGCGGTGGCCGTCGAGGTCGTCGATGCTGCGGCCGTACATGAAGCCGTGGTCCTGGGGCTCGCCGCCGATGGTGGCGCCTGCGGCCAGTGCGGCGTCGGCGAGGCGGTCCACCTCGTCGCGGCTCTCCACGCCGAGGGCGAGGAACACCTCGGTGGTGGTGTGCGCGTCGGCGATCTGCTTCTTGGTGAACTCGGCGAAGCGGGGCTTGTTCATGAGCATGACCACGATCGCGTCGCTGATCACCACGGACGCCGTGTTCTCGTCGGAGAACTGCTCGTTGATCGGGAAGCCGAGCGCGGTGAAGAACGCGCGCGAGGCGGCGACGTCGGCGACCGGCAGGTTCGGGAAGATCATGTTCGGCATGGCGGGCTCCGGTAGCGGGAGTGGGTGGGTGTCGCGTTCATCCGGTACGACCGTTCCGGCGGGCGCGACTCATCGACGAGGTCGCGGATTTCTCGCCGGATGTCGCGGTCGGGCAGGATCGGGCCCATGACCGTGCGGTGGGGTGTGATCGGTCCGGGCCGGATCGCGGACAAGGTGGTGGGCGACTTCGGGCACGTCCCGGGGGCCGAGCTGGTCGCGGTGGCGTCCCGGTCGGCCGAGCGCGGCGCGGCCTTCGCGCGGCGCCACGGGATCCCGCGCGTGCACGACTCCTACCGGGCCATCATCGACGACCCGGACGTCGACGTCGTCTACGTCGCGACACCGCATCCGCAGCACCGGGGGATCGCCCTGGCCGCGCTGCATGCCGGCACGGCGGTGCTGGTGGAGAAGGCGTTCACGGTCAGCGCGGTGGGCACCCGGGAGGTGGCCGCGGCCGCCCGCTCGACCGGGGTGTTCGCGATGGAGGCGATGTGGACCCGGTTCTTCCCGGCGGTGGTCGCCATGCGGGGCCTGATCGCCGACGGCGCGATCGGCGAGGTCCGGGCCGTGCAGGCCGACCTCGGGGTACGCAACGAGACCGGCCCGGACGACCGCTTCTTCTCCCCGGACCTCGGCGGCGGCGCCCTGTTCGACCTCGGCGTCTACGTGATCTCGTTCGCCCAGATGGTGCTCGGCGCGCCGTCGCGGATCAGCGCGCAGGGCACGCTCGCCCCGAGCGGCGTCGACGTCGAGGAGTCGATCGTCCTGGGCTACCCGGACGGCCGCAGCGCCGCGCTCTACTGCTCCCTGCAGTGCGCCACCCCGGGCACCGCGCGGGTGGTCGGCACGCACGGCTGGATCGACGTGCCGCCGCGGTTCCACCACCCGGACTCGGTCGTGCTGCACCGTCCCGGCGCCGAGCCGGAGGAGATCCTCGCCCCGGCCCTGGGCGCCGGCTACGCGCACGAGCTGATCGAGGTCACCGAGCGGATCGCGGCCGGTGCGCCGGAGAGCGCGGTGATGCCGCTGGCCGACACGGTCGCGGTGCAGGACGTCATGGCCGCGGTGGCCGACCAGCTGGGGATGGTGCCGGTGGAGGGGCCCGCCACCGTCTGACCCTGCGGGTGAACCTGTGACCTACTCGTGGGTAGGTTCGTCTTTACGCGGTGCAAAGGTCAGGTGTAGACCAGGCCGGTGACTGATCTCACCACACCCTCAGCGCGCCGGGAACGGACCTTCCTCGGCCATCCACGCCAGCTCGCGACGCTCTTCGGCGTCGAGATGTGGGAACGCTTCTCGTTCTACGGCATGCAGGGCATCCTGCTCATCTACATGTACTACTCGGCCGCCCAGGGCGGCCTGGGCATCGACCAGGGCGTCGCGGCCGGGATCGTCGGCGCCTACGGCGGCACCGTCTACCTCTCGACGATCCTCGCGGCCTGGGTGGCCGACCGGCTGTTCGGGCCGGAGAAGGTGCTGTTCGGCAGCGCGATCTCGGTGATGCTCGGCCACATCGCGCTCGCCCTGCTGCCCGGCGGGGCCGGTCTCGCGGCCGGTCTCGTGCTGGTCGCGTTCGGCAGCGGCGGGGTCAAGGCCAACGCCAGCACGATCCTGGCGACGCTCTACGGCGAGGGCGACGACCGTCGCGACGCCGGGTTCTCGATCTTCTACCTCGGCGTGAACATCGGCGCGTTCGTCGGACCGCTGCTGACCGGCGTGTTGCAGGAGGCGGCCGGGTTCCACATCGGCTTCGGCCTGGCCGCGGTCGGGATGGCGTTCGGCCTGGCGCAGTACGCGGTGAACCGGCGCAGGCTGCCGGAGTCCGGGCGTGAGGTGCCCAACCCGCTGCCCGCCTCCGGCCGGGCGGCCGCCGCGGGTCTCGGCGTCGGGATCGTGCTGGTGGCCGGCGTACTGGTGGTCACCGGCGTGGTCACCGCCGACCGGTTGAAGTGGATCGTGTTCGGGGTCGTCGTGATCGCCACGATCTCCTACTTCACGCTGATGCTGCGCAGCCCGAAGGTGACCCCGATCGAGCGCCGGCGGGTGCTGGCGTTCCTGCCGATGTGGGTGGTCAGCGCCGTGTTCTGGGCGATCTTCCAGCAGATCTTCACGGTGCTCACGATCTACTCCGACGAGCGGCTGAACCGGGTCGTGTTCGGCTGGGAGATGCCGGTGGCCTGGCCGTCCCAGTCGATCGAACCGGTGTTCGTGATCCTGCTGGCCGGGGTGTTCGCCGCCGTCTGGACGCGGATGGGCCCGCGCCAGCCGTCCAGCCCGATGAAGATGGCGGCCGGCACGGTGGTCATCGGGCTGGGCTTCCTGCTGTTCGTCCCGTTCGCCGGCAGCGGCCCGGGCGGTACCCCGCTGTACCCGATCGTCCTGATCCTGCTGATCTTCTGCCTGGGTGAGCTCTCGACGTCGCCGGTCGGGCAGTCGCTGTCGACGAAGCTGGCCCCGGCGGCGTTCCGGACCCAGATGGTGGCGCTGTTCTTCCTGTCGGTCGCGATGGGCACGGTGCTCTCCGGCCTGCTCGCCGATCTCTACAGCGCGGAGAACGAGGTCGCGTACTTCGGTGTCACCGGCGCCGTCGCGATCGTGGTCGGGCTCGTCGTCGCGGCCACCGTGCCGAAGCTGAAGGTCCTCATGGAGGGCGTGCGGTAGGCGTCCGACCGGCAGGGAGAGCGCGGCGCCGAACGCGCGTTCGAGCTGTCCCCACCTCCGTCCACACCTGTGGACAACTCGGGCCGGATCCGGTGGATCACCTCCGCCGGGTCCGGCGCACGGTCGGGCGGTCCATCGGGTCCCCGGTCAGCTCGCGGCAGACCCGCACCACGTGCGTCCGCACCGGCGGGTCGAGGTCGGCCATCCGCGTCGCGAGCAGCTCCAGCACCGAGGCCAGGGCGTAGGCGTGTTCGGGCGCCCGCAGGCCGGCGTACTGCTGCTGGACGGCCTGGTGCCGCAGCCAGACCGCGGCGGCCAGGACGGCCTCGCGGTCGGCGCGCAGGGCGTCGCGACGACGGTGTTCGTGGCTGTGCATGCTCCCCCGTGGCCGGATCGGACTGGCTCCGGCCCGGGGGAGCGGGCCAGGCGTCCCAGGGTGCCCGCCCGCCCGCTCCGAATCCATCCCCCGCCACGAGACCTCCGGCACCCCGCCCGGCTGCCCCGGGAACGCTCCGATCGCGGAGTCTGGGCCTCTCTAGCGACGGACCGAGACGGCCGAAGACGGCCCGATCCCGGCCATCGTGCCGGATACCGCCTTCTACCCCGGTCCCTAGACGTCGCGATAGAGCCCTACCCGCGCGGATACGGGCGTCTCGCTGATTCTCGGACAGCGGGTAGAGAGTCGTAGACGGAGCGATGATCCGCGGGACGGGACGGGACGGCGGGCGGGGTGCGAGGGTGAGCGGCATGGCTGAGGTGGCGGTGGTGACCGGAGCGGGCTCCGGGATCGGGCGGGTGGTGGCACGAGCGCTGCTCGGTGCGGGGTACCGGGTGGCGCTGGCCGGCCGCCGGACGGACGCGCTCGAGGCCACCGCGGACGGGCACCCCGACGCGCTCGTCGTCCCGACCGACGTCGGTGACGAGGGCTCGGTGGGCGCGCTGTTCGCGGCGGTGCGCGAGCGGTGGGCGCGGGTGGACCTGCTGGTCAACAATGCCGGGACGTTCGGCCCGTCGGGCACCGTCGACGAGATCGACGTCGCGCAGTGGCGATCAGCGGTGGAGACCAACCTGACCGGCTCGTTCCTCTGCGCCCGCGAGGCGTTCGCGACGATGCGCGCACAGCACCCGCAGGGCGGCCGGATCGTCAACAACGGCTCGATCTCGGCGCACGTCCCGCGTCCGGGCAGCGCCGCCTACACCGCGACCAAGCACGCGGTCACCGGGCTGACCCGGTCGCTGTCGCTGGACGGTCGCCCGTTCGGCATCGCCTGCGGCCAGATCGACATCGGCAACGCGGCCACCGACATGACCGCCGGGATCGCGACCGGCGCCGCGCAGGCCGACGGCACCGTGCGCCCGGAGCCGACGTTCGACGCGCGCCACGTCGCGGACGCGGTGCTCTACATGGCGGGGCTGCCGCTGGAGGCGAACGTGCAGTTCCTGACGATCACCGCGACGGCCATGCCGTTCATCGGACGGGGCTGAGGCTCCCGGGGCGGGCGCCGGACGCGGCGGATCGGCGTCTCGCGATGAGACGCCGATCACTGTCCGGACCGGAGAGAATTCGGTCCTCGGCCCGAGCTGGAGGCGAAGTCGGCATGAGCAGAGCAATGCATGTCCTGAGGTTGATCGTCCACGCTCGGTCCCGGCAGCCGGTCCTGCTGCTCGGGGAGGTCGAGGGCACCCGGTGCGTGCCGATCTTCCTGCGCCCGGCGCAGGCCGAGGTGATCGCCATCGGCCCGCGCGACGGGGAGACGACCTCGCTGACCCAGGACGTGCTGCTGCCGGTGCTCGACAGGCTCGGGCACACCCTGGAGCGGGTCGAGATCAGCGACCTGACCGACGGCGTCTACACCGCGGAGCTGGTGTTCGACGCCGGCGAGCGGATCGAGGTCAAGCCGAGCGACGCGCTGTCCATCGCCGTGCGCGACAAGCTCCCGATCGGGATCGCCGAGCACGTCCTCGACGAGGTGGGCCAGCAGGTCGACGAGCTCCTCCCGCCGGACGCCGAGGACGCGACCGGCGCCGGCGCGCAGACCCGGGCGGGCTCCGGCGTCGAGGCGACCGCGGCGCCGGAGGAACAGCTGCGCGAGTTCAAGGAGTTCATCGCCGAGGTCTCCCCGGAGGACTTCCGCACCCCGGGTGACTGACACCCCGGGCGCCGGCGCGCGGCCGGGCGGTTCACGCCGCGACCGGCTCGGCGAACTGGGTGCGGTGCAGCTCGGCGTAGCGCCCGTCCCGGGCCAGCAGGACGGCGTGCGTCCCGCGCTCGGTGACCCGTCCGGCCTCCAGGACCAGGATCTCGTCGGCCTGACGGATCGTGGACAGCCGGTGCGCGATCACGATCGCGGTCCGGTCGGCCAGGGCCTCGGTCAGCGCCGCCTGCACCGCCGCCTCCGACGTCGAGTCCAGGCTGGCCGTCGCCTCGTCCAGCACGACGACGCGGGGCCGGGCCAGCAGCAGCCGCGCGATCGTGATCCGCTGCCGCTCGCCGCCGGAGAGCCGGTAGCCCCGCTCGCCGACGACCGTGGCCAGGCCGTCGGGCAGCGACCGGACCAGCTCGCCCAACCGGGCCCGTCCGAGGGCGTCCCACAGCTGCGCGTCGGTCGCCTCCGGCGCACCGATCCGCAGGTTGGCCGCGATCGTGTCGTGCAGCAGGTGCCCGTCCTGGGTCACGAACCCGACCGTGCGGTGGATCGACTCGGAGGTCAGCTCGCGCACGTCGTGCCCGGCCAGGCGCACCGCGCCGGAGTCGACGTCGTAGAGCCGCGCCAGCAGCTGGGCCACCGTCGACTTCCCGGCCCCCGACGACCCGACGATCGCCACCATCGCCCCCGGTGCCACGGTGAACGAGACGTCGTGCAGGACCTCCTCGCCGCCGCGGGTGTCCAGCGTCGCGACCTCCTCCAGCGAGGCCAGCGAGACCCGCTCGGCGGTCGGGTAGCCGAACCGGACGTGGTCGAACCGCACCGAGACCCCGCCCTCGGGCACCGGGCGCGCATCCGGCGCGTCGGCGATCATCGGCTCCAGGTCGAGCACCTCGAACACCCGCTCGAAGCTGACCAGCGCGCTCATGATCTCGATCCGGGCCCCGGCCAGCGCGGTCAGCGGGGCGTAGAGCCGGGTCAGCAGCATCGCCAGCGCCACCACGTCACCGGCGGCCAACGTGCCGCCGAGGGCGAACCAGCCGCCCAGGCCGTAGACCAGCGCCACGGCCAGCGACGACGCGAGCGTCAGCGCCGTCACGAACACCCACTGCACCATCGCCGAGCGCACGCCGATCGAGCGCACCCGCTCGGCCCGGTCGGCGAACTCGACCGACTCCTGCGCCGGGCGCCCGAACAGCTTGATCAGGGTGGCGCCGGGGGCGGAGAACCGCTCGGTCATCCGGCTGCTCATGGCCGCGTTGTGCTCGGCGGCCTCGCGCTGCAGCGCCGCGAGGCGGCGTCCCATCCGCCGGGCGGGCAGCACGAAGACCGGGAGCAGCACCAGGGTCAGCAGCGTGACCGGCCACGAGATCGCCAGCATCACCGCGAGCGTCAGCGCGAGCGTGACCAGGTTGCCGACCACCCCGGACAGCGTGTCGCTGAACGCGCGCTGCGCGCCCATCACGTCGTTGTTCAGGCGGCTGACCAGCGCTCCGGTCCGGGTGCGGGTGAAGAACGCGACCGGCATCCGCTGCACGTGGTCGAACACCGCCGTGCGCAGCTGCCAGATCAGGCCCTCGCCCAGGTTCGCCGAGAGCCACCGCCCGACCAGCCCCACCGCCGCCTCGACGACGGCGATCACCGCGATCAGCACGGCGACGCCGACCAGCACCGAGACCGGCGCACCGGCGGTGATGGCGTCGGTCGCCCGGCCCGCGAGCAGCGGCGTGGCCACGGTCAGCACCGCCCCGACCACGCCGGTCAGCACGAAGGCGACGATCCGGCGGCGGTGCGGCCGGGCGAACCCGGCGATCCGCCGGGCGACCACGCCGGCCGGCTGCCGTCGACGTCCGGGGTCCTGGCTCGCGTTCCGCAGAGCCATCCAGGCACTCATGTCCATGCTCATGGCGCGGACGATATGAACTGAAGTTAGCTTCAGGTCAAGAAACTCGGACCGGTTCGCCGGGCCGGTCCCCGGCCATCTCGTCGTCGTTGATGTCGGGCAGCTGCCACGGCCGCACGACCGTGACGAGCGCGAGCAGGCCCAGCGCCATCGCGCCGGCCATGGCCAGCGCCATCGCCCGCGCGTCGTTGCCGAGCAGCCCCACCACCGGGGAGGTGACGGCGCCGATCCCGAACTGCAGCGACCCGAGCAGCGCCGAGGCCGTCCCGGCGGCCTCGCCGTGGCGGGCCAGCGCCAGGGCGGGCGCGTTCGGCAGCACGAAGCCGCAGCACAGCAGCAGCGCCCACACCGGGCCGACCACGCCGGCCAGGCCACCGATGCCGGTCGTGGCCAGCGCGAGCCCGACGAGGCCGACACCGACACCGACGACCATCGCCACCGTCATCACCTGGCGCGGCTCGAACCAGCGCAGCAACACCGGGTTGAGCTGGGTGGCCACGACCAGCCAGATCGCGCCCGCGCCGAAGAACAGGCCGAACACCTGCTGGCTCATGCCGAACTGCTGCTGGTAGACGAACGCGGCGCCGGAGACGTAGCTGAACAGCGCGGCCATCGACAGGCCCGCGACCAGCACCAGCCCGACGAACGGCCGGTCGCGCAGCAGCGAGCCGTAGGTGCGCACGGTCGGTCCGAACCGGGCGCTGCGCCGGCGGTGCGCCGGCAACGTCTCGGGGAGCCCGGTCGTCACCACGGCGAGCATCACCAGCCCGTAGGCGGCCAGGAACAGGAACACCCCGCGCCAGGACACCCAGTTCAGCAGCAGCCCGCCCAGGGTCGGGGCGATCACCGGGAACGCGCCCATCACCAGGATCAGGCGGGAGAGCATCGTGGCCGCGGCCCGGCCGACGAACAGGTCGCGCACGATCGCGAGCCCGACCACGGCCCCGGCGGAGGCGCCGACGCCCTGCAGCACCCGCAGCACGCCCAGCACCTCGATGCCCGGGGCGATCGCGACGGCGGCCGAGGCGAGGACGTGCAGCGCGGCACCGGCGATCAGCGGCCGCCGCCTGCCCCAGGCGTCGGACAGCGGGCCGATCAGGATCTGGCCGAGCGCGAGACCGATCAGGGTCCCGGTCAGGGTGAGCTGCACCGTCGTCTCGGACGCGCCCAGGTCCCGGCCCACCGCCGGCAACGCGGGCAGGTAGGTGTCGATCGTCAGCGGCCCGAGCGCGATCAGCGCGCCCAGGATCAGGGCGATCCGGAGCCGGCTCGGTACCGGGCCCGAGCCGGCCGCGGTCGTCGTGGTCACGTGTCCCCCCTTGCGGGCACGCCCGTGCGCGGCCCGTCCCGCTCAACGTGCACCCGGGGTGAGCGCATTCCCGTCCGGGTGACGGGTGACCGTGACCGGGGCCACCGCGCACGGCGGTGTCGAGTCCTCAGCCGCTCCACGGGACGGTCGCACCGGGCGCGCTGCCGGAGGGCCCGGGCGCGGCGGACCCGCCGGTCGGTGCGACCAGCGCCTCCAGGTCGCCCAGGAGCGCCCCGGTCGCCCGGAAGAGGAGCACCGTCCCGGCCGCCCCCGCGACCAGCACCAGCACGCCGAGCGCGGTCGCGACCACCGACATCGTCCGGTTCGTGGCCGTCCCCCGCCGGGCCCGCGACCAGCCCAGCAGGCCGGACACGACCGCGAGCGCGCCCGCCGACGCGGCGATGACGCCGGTCAGCGGGCTCAGCGCGAACGGCAGCCCGACCAGCGCCAGGCACAGGGAGGCGACGCCGGGGCCGTTGCGCGGCGCGACCGGGTGCGCCCCCGCGGCCGGGCCGGTCCTCGAGGACCGGGTCGCCGCCCGGCCCGATGGTGCCGCCGCGGTTCCCCGGGTGCCGAACGGCGGCGTGCCGAACGGCGGCACCGAGGCCAGCAGCGCGTCGGTCACCGCGTCGGCGCGTTCCTGCTCCGGGGTCCGCATCCGCGGCACCGCGCCCGGGTGTGCCGGACGGGCCACACCGCCCTCCCGCTCACGCCGGGTCGGCCACGGGCGGTAGGCGCCGGTGGCCGGCCGGCGGCCCGGGCCGCCGGTGCGGGTGGACGTCTCGACCATCGTGGCCCTCCGGGTGCGCAGGCCGGTCCCCGACGACCGGCATACCTGACCAGCGCTCCGGTGCCCCGCCGCGTTAGCGGCGCCCGGGGCGGGTCATCAGTCCTGACGACACCGCCCCGTGACGGAGAGTCACACCGTGGCGGGCTCCAGCCGGATCACGACCCACTTCGACGTCGGGGTGCGGCTCTGCTCGGAGAACGAGTCCAGCGGGACCAGCGGGTTCGTCTCCGGGTAGTAGGCGGCCACGCAGCCCTTCGGCGTCGAGTAGGTGACCAGGCGGAAGCCCTCGGCGCGGCGCTCCACACCGTCGGTCCACTCGCCGACCAGGTCGACCAGGTCGCCGTCGGCGTGGCCGAGCTCGCGCAGGTCCTCGTCGGAGATGAACACGACCCGGCGCCCGGCGTGGATGCCGCGGTAGCGGTCGTCGAGGCCGTAGACCGTGGTGTTGAACTGGTCGTGGCTGCGGATGGTCTGCAGCACCAGCCGGCCCTCGGGCACCGAGGTGACCTGCATCGGGCTGACGGTGAACTCGGCCAGGCCGGAGGGGGTCGGGAACGTCCGCGAGTCCCGCGGCGGGTGGGACATGGTGAACCCGCCCCGGCGGGCGATCTTCTCGGTGTAGGCCTCGCAGCCGGGCACGACGCGACCGATCCGGTCCCGGATCCGGTCGTAGTCGGCGGCGAACGAGGACCACGGGATGCCGTAGCGCTCGCCCAGGGCGGCGCCGGCGATCCCGCACAGGATGTCGACCTCGGACCGCAGCAGCTCGCCCGCCGGCGTCGAACGCCCGCGTGAGGAGTGCACCGCCGACATCGAGTCCTCGACGGTCACCCGCTGCTCGCGTCCGCCGGTCAGGTCGCGCTCGGTCCGGCCCAGCGCCGGCAGGATCAGCGCGTCGGTCCCGGCGGTGAGGTGCGACCGGTTGAGCTTGGTGGAGATCTGCACGGTCAGCCGGCACGACTCCAGCGCGGCCTCGGTGACCTCGGTGTCCGACATCGCGGCCGCGAAGTTGCCGCCCAGGCCCACGAAGACCGACGCCCGCCCCTCGCGCAGCGCCTGCACCGAGGCGATCGCGTCGAAGCCGTGCGCGCGGGGCGGCTCGAAACCGAACTCCTCGCCCAGCGCGTCCAGGAACTCGTCGGGGACCTGCTCCCAGATGCCCATCGTGCGGTCGCCCTGGACGTTGGAGTGCCCGCGGACCGGGCACAGGCCCGCGCCCGGCTTGCCGATCATGCCCTGGAGCAGGGCGACGTTGACGAACTCCTTGATCGTGGCGACGGCGTTGCGGTGCTGGGTGATGCCCATCGCCCAGCAGTTCACGATCCGCTTCGAGCTCGCGAGCATGTCCGCGGCGCGCTCGATCTGCGACCACTCCAGGCCGGTCGCGGTGCACACCGCGTCGCGGTCGAGGTCGGCGACGTGGTTGGCATAGGCCTCGAAGCCGTTGGTGTGCCGCTCGACGAACTCGCGGTCCACCACGCTGCCCGGCTCACGCTCCTCCTTGGCCAGCAGCAGGTGCCCGATCCCCTGCCAGAGCGCGAGGTCGCCGTTCGAGCGGATCTGCAGGAACTCGTCGGCCAGGTCGGTGCCGCGCATCATCCCGCGCGCGGTCTGCGGGTTGTCGAACTTGATCAGGCCCGCCTCGCGCAGCGGGTTGATCGCGAGGATCTTCGCGCCGTTCTGCTTGGCGATCTCCAGGGCGGAGAGCATCCGCGGGTGGTTCGTGCCCGGGTTCTGCCCGGAGATCACGATCAGGTCGGCCTCGTGCAGGTCGCGCAGGGAGATCGAGCCCTTGCCGATGCCGATCGCCTCGGCCAGCCCGACCGAGGTCGACTCGTGGCACATGTTCGAGCAGTCGGGCAGGTTGTTCGTGCCGTAGGCGCGGGCCAGGAGCTGGTAGACGAACGCGGCCTCGTTCGACGCGCGCCCGGAGGTGTAGAACAGCGCCTCGTCCGGGCTGTCCAGCTCGCGCAGGTGGGCGCCCACCAGGTCGAACGCGTCCTCCCAGGAGATCGGCTCGTAGTGGCCGGCCCCGCCGCGCCGGACCATCGGGTGGGTCAGCCGGCCCTGGCTCTCCAGCCAGAACCCGGTGCGGGTGCGCAGGTCGGCGATCGAGTGCGCGGCGAAGAACTCCGGGCCGACCTGGGCGCGCTGTCCCTCCCACGCGACGGCCTTGGCGCCGTTCTCGCAGAACTCCGCGGTGTGCCGTTCGCCGGGCTCCGGGTCCGGCCACGCGCAGCTCATGCAGTCGAACCCGTCGACCTGGTTGAGCCCGAGCAGGTTCTTCGCGGTCTTGCGCGGCCCCTGCTGGCGCAGCGAGCGGAGCATGCTGACCGCGACCGCCCGCATCCCCGCCGCGGAGGTCTTGCGCTCGGTGACCGAGAGGTGCTGGTCCTCGGTGCGGGCGTGGGCGGCGGGAGGGTCGATCGGGGGTGTGGACACGAAACCTCACCAGACTGGAGAACGGACACGGGCGGTTCCCGAGACGGGGGCCCCAGTCTAGGGAGCGCTGATCACCGACGCCCCGTGTCGTACCGCACCTCCGGGACCGCGGGCGCCCGCCGGGCGCCCGCGGTGTGCTCAGCGGTGGCTGCCGGCGAGCTGCCGGGTGACCACCGACAACCGGTTCCAGGCGTTGATCGTGGCGATCGTGGTGACCAGCAGGGCGAGTGCCTTCTCGTCGAACTCGTCGGCGGCGGCGTCCCACACCTCGTCCGGGACGGCGTCACCCCGGTCGGCGAGGCGGGTCGCGGCCTCGGTCAGCGCCAGCGCGGCGCGCTCGGCGTCGGTGAAGAACGGTGCGTCCCGCCAGGCCGCGACGGCGAACAGCCGCTCGTCGCTCTCCCCGGCGGCCTTCGCGTCGTGGGCGTGCATGTCGACGCAGAAGCCGCACCCGTTGATCTGGCTCGCGCGCAGCCGCACCAGCTCCTGGATCGCGTGCGGCAGCGCCGGGTCCCGGGTGGAGCGCTCCAGCGCCAGCAGGGCACGGTAGCTCTCCGGGACGATCGCGGCCGGGTTCTCGATGCGTGGCTTCATGATGTTCCTCCTGCTCAGGGCATGAGTGCGGCGCGGACCCGTTCCGCGGCCGCGGGGGTGTACGCGACGACGTCGTCCCCGACGTCGGCGATCGTGCGGCCGGCCAGCTCGCGGCGCCAGGCCAGCTCGGCGCGGCGCATGCTCTGCGAGACCGCGCAGTGGCGGCGGTAGTCGAGGTTCTCGTCGCCGCCCGGGCCGTGGCGCAGGATCTGGGTGCAGCGGAACGCCTCCTCCGGGCCCTCCACCGCCACGACGACGTCGAGCAGCGAGATCTCCTGCGGGGCGCGGGCGAGGGAGAACCCGCCGCGCGGCCCGGAGACCGAGGTGAGGACCCCGGCCCGCACGAGTGCCTGGAGCTGCTTGTTCAGGTACGGCGCCGGCAGGTCGTAGAGCCCGGCCAGCCGGGCCGCGGGCACCGGGCCGTGACCGTCGAGCCAGCTCAGGTTGACGCACGAGTGCAGTGCCCACTCCACGCCCTCGGCGATCCGCATATCTGGATGCTAAATATCCAGGATAGTCCGTGTCAAGGATCGGCGAGCCGGTCCCGCACCCGTGGTCAGCCCGCCGCCGACACCTCGGACGTGGCCTGCGCGGCCGGGAGCGGCGCCGGCCCGTCGAGCATCGGCGCGGACAGCCATCCCTCCGGGATGCCGAACGCGTCCACCAGCAGCCGCGCGTGCGGGCGCAGCTCGCCGCACAGCTCGTTGACCAGCGGGCGGATCCGCTGCGACTCGGACGCGGTCAGCCGCCCGGTCTCCAGGTACCAGGCCCGCTCGCGGTCGATCACCGACAGCACGTGCAGGTCGTAGACCCGCTCCAGGAGTTCACGGACGTCGGCCTTCTCGCACCGCTCGATCGCACCCCGGAACGACTCCTCGACCACGGCGTCGACGTGCGCCCGCGCCGCGACCAGGAGCAGGTCCTGGGATGCGTTGAACACCGTGAACTCGTCGTTGCCCTTGCGCATGGCCGGGGCCAGGTGGCGGATCGCGGTGGCCAGGGTGTCGTCGCGGCGCACCTGCAGCAGTGCCCGTCGGCGGGCCCGGTCGGTCAGGTCCAGGCCCAGCCCGGGCACCCGGCGCAGCAGGGAGGCGATCCCGGTCCGCTCCGCGCCGATGCTCGCGAGCTGGCGACCGAGCAGCGGGGCGATCCCGAGCGGGTTGCCCTTCTTGATCGTCCGCCCGTAGTCGGCGAGCAGCTCCTTGGCCAGCAGCTGCAGCAGCACCGTGTTGTCGCCCTCGAACGTGGTGAACACGTCGGTGTCGGCCTTGAGCGCCGGCAGCAGGTTCTCCTCCAGGTAGCCGGCGCCGCCGCAGGCCTCCCGGCAGGTCTGGATCGTGGCCGTGGCGTGCCAGGTGGCGATCGCCTTGATCCCGGCCGCGGACTGCTCGAGCTGGCGCTGGGTCCGCGCGGAGGCCTTCCCCGCGCCCGGAGCCTGGATCTCGTGCATCCGCGCCACCAGGTCGTCCTGGGTGAACTGCAACGCGTAGGTGGTGGCCAGCGCGGGCAGCAGCTTGCGCTGGTGGGCCAGGTAGTCCAGGACGGCGATCTCCTCGCCGGAGGCCGGGTCGGAGAACTGACGGCGCGTCTCGCCGTAGCGGATCGCCAGCGTCAGCGCCTTCTGCGCGGCGGCGCCGGCGCCGCCTGCCACGCTGATCCGGCCGCGGACCAGCGTGCCGAGCATGGTGAAGAAGCGCGCCGTCTCGTTCTCGATCGAGCTGGAGTACGTGCCGTCGGCGGCGACGTCGGCGAAGTGGTTGAGCAGGTTCTCCCGCGGGATGCGCACGCCGGAGAACGCCAGACGCCCGTTGTCGACGCCGTTGAGACCCGCCTTGCGGCCGTCGTCGGTGACCGTGACGCCGGGCGCCACGGTGCCGGCCTCGTCCCGGATCGGGACCAGGAACGCGTGCACGCCGGGACGCTCGTCCCCGATCACCAGCTGCGCGAACACGACCGCCATCCGGCCGTCCCGGGCGGCGTTGCCGATGTAGTCCTTGCGCGCCCCGGGGTGCGGGGTGTCGATCACGAACTCCTCGGCGGCCCGGTCGTAGGTGGCCGTGGTGTGCAGGTGCTGCACGTCGGACCCGTGCCCGGTCTCGGTCATCGCGAAGCAGCCGAGCAGCTCGCCGTCGATGATCCTGCGCAGGTACTTCTCGTGGTGCCGGGCGGTGCCCAGGACCTGGACGGCGCCGCCGAACAGGCCCCACTGCACGCCCGCCTTGACCAGCAGCGACAGGTCGCCGTAGGCGAGCATGCCGAACGCGGTGACCACGCCGCCGACATCGCCCTCGCCGCCGACCGAGGGGTCGAACCCGGTCTGCGGGCGGCCGCTGGTGACCAGGACCTTCATCGCCTCCAGCACCCAGGCGCGGTACTGCTCGGAGGTCATGTCCGGGTCCGCGGACAGGGAGTGCGAGCCCATCTGGGCGCGGGTGTCCTCGCGGACGTGGGCCCAGCGCCCGTCCAGGACGTGGCGGAGGTCGTCGAGTGCGGGGGTGCGGATCATGGGGTGTCCTCGATTCCGGAGTGCGCGCCGCGAGCCTGTTCGCTACGGAGTGTCGCGCCGCGGGCGTGCTCGGTCACGTGCGGTGCCAGGCCGGAGAGTCCGGCCCAGGCCAGGTCGGTGAGATGTGTGGTGAGCCGCTCGCGGGTCATCCCGTTCGGCCGGATCAGCCAGTCGTCGGCCGCGCCGCGGACCAGGCCGACGATCGCGTGACCCCAGGGCCGGGCGGCGTCGCCGGGTTCGGTACCGGTGTGGCGCAGGCGGTCGCCGATGACCGTCGCGATCTCGTCGCCGATGACGGTGACCAGGTCGGTGACCGGATCGGCGGACGGGGACGGCGTCGCCTGCCGGGAACCCGAGGGCTGGGTGAGCAGCGGCCGGTGGACCACGAAGCGGTACAGCTCCGGGTCGGACTCGATCAGCCGGAGATAGGCGTCGACCCCGGCCGAGGTCGCGGCGCGCGGCCCGCCGCCCGGGGCGGCCGCCATCGCCTCGGTGGTGGCGCGCCGGATCTCGCCGAGCAGCACGGCCGCGACCGACTCGCAGACCGCGGTGTAGAGGCCGGTCCGGTCGCCGAAGTGCCGGTAGACGACGGTCTTGCTGGTCCCTGCGGCCGCGGCGACGTCGTCCATCCCGACGCCGGCGCCGTGCCGGCGGATGGCCCCGATCGCGGCGCCGACGAGCTGGGCGCGCCGCTGCCGCCGGTGGGCGTCCCACCGGCTGTCGCGTCGATCCCGTGCCGTCTTCTTCACGACACCGACAGTACCGTGTACCGTAAGTATCGGCTACCGGTGGTACGTAGTCGTACGTCACCGCGACCGACACAGGGCCGATCCGCGGCCCGCATCCAGGAGGGACGTCCCCATGCCTGCCAGTACCCGGCGCGCCGCCGTCATCGGCGGCAACCGGATCCCGTTCGCCCGCGCGAACGGTGCCTACTCCCGCGCGTCCAACCTCGACATGCTGACCGCCACGCTCGACGGCCTGGTCGCCCGCTTCGGGCTCTCCGGCGAGCGGCTGGGCGAGGTCGTCGCCGGAGCGGTCCTCAAGCACTCGCGCGACTTCAACCTGACCCGCGAGGCCGTCCTGGGCAGCCGGCTCGACCCGTCTACCGCGGCCCACGACGTCCAGCAGGCCTGCGGCACGGGACTGCAGGCCACGATGGCGGTGGCCGCCAAGATCGCCCTCGGCCAGATCGAGAGCGGTGTCGCCGGAGGGGTCGACACCGCTTCCGACGCGCCGATCGCGCTGAACGACGACCTGCGCCGGGTCCTGGTCCGGCTCAACGCCGCGAAGTCGCCGATGGACCGGCTCAAGCTGGTCGGCCAGCTCCGTCCGGGCCAGATCGTGCCGGAGATCCCGCAGAACTCCGAGCCGCGCACCGGGCTGTCGATGGGGGAGCACGCCGCCCGCACCGCGCTGGAGTGGGGCATCGGGCGCGCCGAGCAGGACGAGCTCGCCGCCGCCAGCCACCGCAACCTCGCCGCCGCCTACGACCGCGGCTTCTTCGACGAGCTGGTCACCCCGTACCTGAAGCTGACCCGGGACGACAACCTGCGCCCCGACTCGTCGACCGACAAGCTCGCCACGCTCAAGCCGGTGTTCGGCAAGGGCCCGGACGCGACGATGACCGCGGGCAACTCCACCCCGCTCACCGACGGCGCCGCGCTGGTGCTGCTCGGTTCCGACGAGTGGGCCCACCAGCACCGGCTGCCGGTGCTCGCGCACGTGGTGGACGCCGAGACCGCGGCCGTGGACTACGTGCACGGCCCGGACGGACTGCTCACCGCCCCGGTCTACGCGGTGCCGCGGATGCTTCACCGCAACGGGCTCTCGCTGCAGGACTTCGACCTCTACGAGATCCACGAGGCGTTCGCGTCCACCGTGCTGGCCACCCGCAAGGCGTGGGAGGACCCGGCGTTCGCCAAGGAGCGCCTGGGCCTCGACGCCCCGCTGGGCCCGATCGAGGACGCGAAGGTGAACGTGGCCGGCTCCTCGCTCGCCGCCGGGCACCCGTTCGCCGCGACCGGCGGGCGGATCGTCGCCACCCTGGCCACGCTGCTGCGGGAGAAGGCGACGGCGGAGAACAAGGACCAGCGCGGCCTGATCTCGATCTGCGCCGCGGGCGGCCAGGGCGTCGTCGCGATCCTGGAGGCGAAGGCATGAGCACCGACGACGCACGTCCCACCGCGGAGGAGTCAGCAGCATGGATCTCCTGAGCAACCTGTCCAACACCCCGGTCGCCAAGCAGCTCGGCGTCCCCACGGTGCCGCGCCTGCGCCGGCACGAGCCGGGCCGGCCGCTGCTGTCCGGGCCGGTGCTGGTCGCGGCCGTCGGCGAGGGGCGCTTCGCCAAGCCGATCTCCGCGCTGGTGGAGGAGAACGGCGTGCCGGTCCTCACCGAGACCGGTGAGGACCGGCTGAACGCGGTCGTTCTGGACCTGACCGGCGCCTCGACCCTGGCCGACCTGGCCGCCGCCCAGCAGCTCCTCAGCCCGGCGGTGAAGAAGCTCGGGCCCTCCGGGCGGGTCGTGCTGCTCGGTGCCGAGCCGGGCGAGGCCTCCGGGGCGGAGGCGGCCGCGGTGGCGCAGTCCCTCGACGGGTTCGTCCGCTCGATCGGCAAGGAGCTGCGCTTCGGCGCGACCGCGAACCTGGTGGTCGTCTCCGCGGACGCGGCCCCGTCCGCGGTCGACTCGACGGTCCGGTTCTTCCTGTCCGCGCGCTCGGCCTACGTCGACGGGCAGGTCGTGCACGTCACGGTGCCGGTCGGGCCGACGCTCGACCCCGCCGGCATGGACGACCCGCGCGACCCGGAGCTGCCGCTGGCCGGCCGCGTCGCGGTGGTCACCGGGGCGGCCCGCGGGATCGGGGCCTCGATCGCCGAGACCCTGGCCCGCGACGGCGCGACGGTCGTCGCGGTGGACATCCCGGCCGCGGGCGAGGGCCTGGCCCGGACCGCGAACCGCACCGGCGGCACCGCGCTGCAGCTCGACATCACCGCCGACGACGCGCCGGCCCGGCTGGTCTCCCACCTGCGCGGACGCCACGGGCGGGTCGACCTGGTGGTGCACAACGCCGGGATCACCCGGGACAAGCTGCTGGCCAACATGACCGCCGACCGCTGGGACCCGGTGCTCGCGGTCAACCTCGGCGCCCAGCTGCGGATCAACGAGGCGCTGCTCGAGGGGGACGTCCTGGGCGACGCGGCCCGGATCGTCTGCGTGTCCTCGCAGAGCGGCATCGCCGGCAACCGCGGCCAGACCAACTACGCCGCGTCCAAGGCCGGGGTGATCGGCATGGTCCGTGCGCTGGCGCCGCGCTTCGCCGAGCGCGGCGCCACGATCAACGCGGTCGCGCCCGGGTTCATCGAGACCGAGATGACCGCGAAGATGCCGATCGGGACCCGCGAGGCCGGTCGGCGGGTGAACAGCCTCAAGCAGGGCGGGCTGCCGGTCGACGTCGCGGAGACGATCGGCTGGCTCGGCCGGGCCGAGAGCGGCGGCGTCAACGGGCAGGTCGTGCGCGTGTGCGGCCAGTCGATGCTGGGGGCCTGATGATCGCGTCCGAGATCGCATCCGCTCCGGTGGAGGGGACATGAGCACGGTGGAGCCGACGGTCACCGAGCTGGACGGGCCGCCGTCGCTGGGGCCGCTCTACGCCAGGGCCGCGGCCGGGGCCGCGCTCCCGGGGGGCGGCGGGACCGAGCTCCCGGCGCGGGAGCTGGTGCGTCGCGGGGTGCCGGTCGAGCCGGACCACCTCGCCGACTACGCCCTGGCCTGCGGGTTCGGGATCGGCGGCGCGCTGCCGCTGACCTACCCGCACGTGCTGGCGTTCCCGCTGCAGGTCGTACTGATGGCCGACCGCTCGTTCCCGTTGCCGCTGCCCGGGCTGGTGCACCTGGCCAACCGGATCACCGCGCACCGGGCGATCGGCCCGGCCGAGACGCTGGACCTGCGGGTGCGCGCCGAGAGGTTCGTCGCCCACCCCAAGGGCGCGCAGGTCGATCTCGTCGCCGAGGCGACCGTCGGCGACGAGCGGGTCTGGGAGGGCCGCAGCACCTACCTGGCCCGCGGGGCGCAGGCACCCGCGGACAACCGGCCCGGCACCGACATCGCCGAGCCGCCGGCCCCCGACGGGCCCGGCGCGGCCCGGTGGACGGTCGCCGCCGACACCGGGCGCCGCTACGCCGCGGCCAGCGGCGACGTCAACCCGATCCACCTGCACCGGCTCACCGCCAGGGCGATGGGCTTCCCGCGTGCGATCGCGCACGGCATGTGGACCGCCGCGCGCGCCGTCGCCGCGTTGCAGGGGCGGATCCCGGACGCCGCGACCTACGACGTGGTGTTCCGCAAGCCGCTGCTGCTGCCCTCGACCGTGGAGCTGGTCACCGAGCGCACCGGTGACGACTGGGGCCTGGCCGTCCGCTCGGCCCGCAAGCCCGACAAGGTCCACCTGACCGGGCGGATCACTCCCGGCTGAGCCGGCGCACCCGCCTCCGGCGAGCGGCACTCCCGTCGCAACCGTTCGGCCGGGAGTGCCGCCCGTCGGGCATGTCCGGCGGGGTTTCGGAGGGCTTGACCGGTTCAGGAACCGGAACAGATCTGAAACGCCGTGACTTCCGTTTCCGATGTGTTCAGCATTCAGTGTCTCGACTGTGGCCTCACGGTCCGGTGCTCGACCTGCCGGCCGACCGACGGCCATCGCCGGGCGAGCGAGCGGGATCCCCGCCGGAACCCAGGAGGAGCACCGTGCAGACCACCGACACCCTGACCCGTGCCGAGTCGACCCAGCTCGACCGCGCCGACACCGGCGACGTCGACGAGTCGCACATCGTGCGCGGTCTCGACTAGGTCCTCCCGCCCTCGGGCCTCCCCGGTCGTGCCCGATTCACCCGGTACGACCGGACACTCCCGGGCCGACACGCCGGTCCCGTGGATCGCGGGCAACCCCGGGCCGCCCGGAGCGTCGAACTCTTCGGGGGATCGGGCCACCGCCCGTGTCCCGAGCGAGGAGTCCGAGGAGTTCCATGAGCAACGCCCGCCATGTCCGGTGCCGCCGCCGCGGGATCGTCACGGGTCTGGTCGCGACCGCCTGCCTGGCGCTGGCCGGCACGGCGCTGGCCGCGTCCCCGGCCGCGGAGGCCACGTACCGCGAGGCGCTCGTCCCGGGCACCCCGTGCACGGTCACGGCCCAGGCGTGCGTGGACCTGGACTCGCAGAGGGCGTGGCTGTTCGAGAACGGCACGGTCATCCGCGGCCCGGTCCCGGTCGCGACCGGCGGCAACGGCCAGGCCACCCCGGTCGGGCACTCGCTGCGCGTCTACCGCAAGGACGCCGACCACGTCAGCCAGGAGTCCCGGGGCGCCGACGGCCGGCCCGCGCCGATGCCGCTGTCGGTGTTCTTCGACGACGGCGGGATCGCCTTCCACAGCGGCAGCCCGAACCGTTCCTCGGCCGGGTGCGTGCACCTGAACCCCTCGGATGCGAAGGCCTGGTTCGACTACCTGCAGATCGGCGACAAGGTGCAGGTCGTCTCGGCCGAGGCGGAGAGGGCGGCCCGGGCGGAGCGGGGGCTGCCCACCGGGTCCCGCTCCGGTCGGCCGGGTGCCGCGGCCAACGACGGATAGGGTCGGACGCATGCTGGTCGAGCGCATGCGCCCGTTCACCTCGACGATCTTCACCGAGATCTCGCGGCTGGCCGTCGAGACCGGGGCGATCAACCTCGGGCAGGGCTTCCCGGACACCGACGGCCCGGCCTCGCTGCTCGCCGACGCCGCCCACAACATCACCGACGGCGGGCGCAACCAGTACCCGCCCGGGCCGGGCACGATCGAGCTCCGCGAGGCCGTCGCCGCGCACCAGAAGCGGTTCTACGACCTCGAGGTCGACCCGGCCGACGTGCTGGTCACCGTCGGGGCGACCGAGGCGATCGCGTCCGCGCTGCTCGGGCTGTGCACGGCCGGGGACGAGGTCGTCACGTTCGAGCCGTACTACGACTCCTACGCCGCCTCGATCGCCCTGTCCGGCGCGACCCGGCGCACCGTGCCGCTGCGCCCGGCGCCCTCGCCCGCGGGCCCCGGCTTCACGTTCGACCCCGACGAGCTGCGGGCCGCGTTCTCGCCGCGCACGAAGGTCGTTCTCGTCAACTCGCCGCACAACCCGACCGGCACGGTGTTCACCCGCGAGCAGCTCACGCTGATCGGTGAGCTGGCCGCCGAGTTCGACGCCGTGGTGGTGACCGACGAGGTCTACGAGCACATGACCTTCGACGGCACCCCGCACGTCCCGATGGCCACGCTGCCCGGGATGGCCGAGCGCACCCTGACGATCTCCTCTGCCGGCAAGACGTTCTCGGTGACCGGCTGGAAGGTCGGCTGGGTGCACGGCCCGCCGGAGCTGGTCGGTGCGGCACGGACGGTCAAGCAGTTCCTGACCTTCCACGGCGGCGCGCCGCTGCAGCCGGCCGTGGCGAACGCGCTGGCCCTCGACGACGCCTTCTACCAGGGCGTGATCACCGACCTGAGCCGCAAGCGCGACCTGCTCTCGCAGGGCCTGCACGCCGCCGGCTTCGAGGTGTTCGCCACCCGCGGCACCTACTTCGTGGTGACCGACGCCCGCCCGCTGGGCTTCACCGACGGGTTCGACCTGGCCTACCGGCTGCCCGAGCTCTGCGGGGTGGCGGCGGTGCCGGTGTCGGTGTTCGCCGGGACCGAGGAGGGCGCCGAGGCGATGCGCCCGCTCGTGCGGTTCGCGTTCTGCAAGCGCGACGAGGTGCTCACCGAGGCCGTCGGGCGCCTGGCCGGCCGGCGCGCCCGGGCCTGACCCATCCGTTCACGACCCCCCCGCGCTCCGGCGGCCCGGCTGGGGGCCCTGAGCCCCGAGTCCCC
>CBIHNM010000030.1:0-22800 GCA_966211265.1 uncultured Pseudonocardia sp. | reverse complement strand
GGGGGGGGGGGGGGCGGGGGGCCGGCGGGGGCCCCCGGGCCGGCCGCGCCGGACTGGCCCCGCCCCCCCGGGGCCGGGAGCTCGTTACCGCGCACGGGGGCGGAGATACCGTTCGAGGAAGTCATGAGGACCCGATTCTCCCACGGGCTCCCCCCGCCCGCGCTCACCACCTGCACGATCAACTCGGCGCGCCTGCCGGTCGGGGCACCACCGGGGACCTAGAGTCCCCGCCCGTGCCGGACGCGATCACCACCCCACCGCTGTTCCGCCGCGCAGCGGCCTCGCTCGCCGCCGTCCGGCCCCGGCCGGAGCTCGTGGTCCGTGACCTGGACGCGCCGCCGCGGCTGGCGCCGTTCAGCTGGGCGACCAGCGTCGAGGCCGACATCGTGCACCGCGGCGACGGGACCGACGACCTCGACGAGCCCGACACGTCGGGCCGGCTGATCCTGCTGCACGACCCGGACGGTCAGGAGAAGTGGGAGGGCACGTTCCGTCTCGTCTGCTTCGTCCAGGCGCGGATGGAGCCCGAGCAGCTCGGCGACGAGATGTTGCCGACGGTCGGGTGGTCCTGGCTGACCGACGCCCTCACCGAGTCCGGCGCGGGGTACACCGCTCTCGGCGGCACCGTGACCCAGACGTCGTCGGTGCGCTTCGGCGGCATGGAGGCCGCCCCGCGCGAGGACGACGTGGAGCTCCGGGCCTCCTGGTCCCCTACGGAGAGCGACGGCGACTTCGCGCGACACGCCGCCGCGTTCTGCGCCCTGATCGCATCGGCCGCGGGACTGCCCCCACTCGGGGTACGGACGCTGAGCCGAACGTCATGCTGATCGGCCCAGGTCACGGCATTGTGCGAACGATCTGTCACCCACCGGAGTGGGACCCACGCCACACCGCTGTAACTATGAGCGGTACAAGTTCGACTGGATACAGGACGTTAGGCCGCATGGAGGGATACCATCTCCCGCATGACACCCCCCGGGCGGCCACGCGCCACTCTCCGTCCGCCGGGAACCGGTGTTGGTCGGGGGCAAGCGACCGACTCCATGGAAGGTTGACGACGTGGCTGTTGTAGGCCAGGGCGCTCCGGTACAAGGTCCCGCGCACGGGGCAGTGCTGTCGCCCTCGATGGTCCCGCATCCTCGGGAAGAGCTCTTCACCGTGATGGTGGTCGACGACCACCCGCTGTTGCGCGAGGCCATCGCCGGACGGCTGCGTGCGATGGGCGCAGGCACCGTGCACGAGGCGGCTTCGGTCACCGAGGCACGGGCCCGCGCACACGCGGCGGGACCGTGCGATCTCGCGATCCTCGATCTGACACTGCCCGACGGCAGCGGTCTGGACCTGGTCAGCGAGCTGCGCTCGCTCGGCTGGAACCGGCTGGTCGTGCTCGCCTCCTCGGACGACCCGTACGCGGTGCGGTCGGCGTTCCAGGCCGGCGCGCAGGCGTACCTGCTCAAGTCGGCGTCCCCGTCGGTGGTCACCGACGGCGTGAAGCGGGTGCTCGACGGCGGCGTCTACGCCGACCCGACGGTCGCTCCGCTGCTCGCCACCGGGAGCCGGGTGCCGGGCACCGACAACACCCCGCGCGAGCTCTCGGCCCGCGAGGTCGAGGTGCTGCAGCTGGTTGCCGACGGGCAGTCCAACAAGGAGATCGGCGAGGCACTGAGCCTGTCGGCGCTCACCGTCAAGAGCCACCTGTCGCGGATCGGGCGCAAGCTCGGTACCGGCGACCGTGCACAGATGGTGGCGCTCGCGATGCGCGCAGGAGTCATTCGCTGAGCTCGCCCGACAGAAGCGGCAGCGGAACCGCGACGACGCGGCCGCGGGATCCGTCGACCCCCGGGGAGGGACCGGCCCAGGACGGGCCGGCGCCCACCCCGCTGCTGCACCCTGCGGACGGCCTGCCCGACGTCGTGACGACCCGCGCCGAGCTGCGTGAGGTCGCCGAGGCGTTCGCGGCCGGTTCCGGGCCGGTGGCCGTCGATGCCGAGCGGGCGTCGGGCTTCCGCTACTCGCAGCGCGCCTACCTGGTGCAGCTGAGGCGCGAGGGGGCCGGGACGGCGCTGGTCGACCCGATCCCGTTGCGTCCGGACTCCGACCCCTCGGCGCTCGAGCCCCTGGCCAGGGCCCTGGAGGGCCCGGAGTGGGTGCTGCACGCGGCGTCGCAGGACCTCGCGTGCCTCGACGAGATCGGGCTGCGCCCGGCGTCGCTGTTCGACACCGAGCTGGCCGGACGCCTGGCCGGGTTGCCACGTGTCGGGCTGGGCCCGATGGTGGAGAACCTGCTCGGGCTCGCGCTGGAGAAGGGCCACGGCGCCGCCGACTGGTCCCGGCGCCCGCTGCCCGAGGACTGGCTGGTCTACGCCGCGCTCGACGTCGAGGTGCTGATCGAGCTGCGGGACGTGCTCACCGGCATGCTCACCGAACAGGGCAAGATCGAGTGGGCGCACCAGGAGTTCGAGGCCGTCCGCACCGCGCCGCCACCGGCTCCGCGGGCCGAGCCGTGGCGGCGGACCTCGGGGATCCACAAGGTCCGCAAGCCGCGCCCGCTGGCCGGGGTGCGCGCGCTGTGGCAGGCCCGCGACCGGCTCGCCGCCGAGCGCGACATCGCCCCGGGACGGGTGCTGCCGGACTCGGCCATCATCGACGCCGCCGTGCGCGACCCGGATTCGGTCGAGGCCCTCTCCGGCCTCCCGGTGTTCCGCGGGCGCTCGCAGCGCCGGCTGGGCCGCTACTGGTTCGACGCGCTGGCCTCGGCCGCCGCACTGACCGCCGAGGAGCTCCCGCGCGCCTCGGCCCCGACCGACGGTCCTCCCCCGGTCGCCCGCTGGGCCGATCGGGACCCGCACGCCGCGGCCCGGCTCTCGGCCGCGCGCGCCGGCATCGCCGCCGTGTCCGAGCAGTGGCACGTCCCGGCCGAGAACCTGCTGCAGCCCGACCTGATGCGCCGGATCTGCTGGTCCCCGCCCGCCGACGGCGACGTCGCGGGCGCGCTGGGCGCGGGCGGGGCGCGTCCGTGGCAGGCCGAGCTGCTCAGCCCGGTCCTGGAACGGGCGCTGGCGGCGACGCCGGACTCGGGGTCGTCTCCGGGCCCGACACCGCCGGCCTGAACCGCACCCGCACCTCCAGACCGCCGCCCGGCACCGGGACCGCGCTCACCGTCGCGTCGTGCGCGGCGGCGACCGCCCGCACGATCGAGAGCCCCAGCCCGGAGCCGCGGGTCCGCGCGGTGCGGGCCACCGGCCCCCGCCGGAACGGCTCGAACAGCTCCGAGACCTGCTCCGCCGCCAGCTCCGGGCCGGTCGAGGACACCCGCAGCTCGACGGCCGCCGGGGCGCTCCCGGCGCGGGACCCACCGGGCCGCGGCCCGCCGGTCGAGGTGGTGGTGGAGGCCTCGATCCAGCCGCCGTCGCGGTTGTGCCGGACCGCGTTCTCCACCAGGTTCGCCACGAGCCGGCGCAGCAGCACCTCGTTGCCGCGGGTGCGGGCCGGTACCGGGTCGGCGCGTACCGACAGGCCGTGCTCCGCGGCGGCCGCGGCGACCCCGTCGAGCTCGGAGACCAGCAGGTCGGCCAGGTTCACCGGCGCGAGGTCGGCGGGCCCCAGCGGTCCGGCCGCCTCGGTCCGGGCCAGCAGCAGCAGGCCCGCGACCAGCTCGTCGCAGCGCCGCCCGGCGTCCCGGACGACCTCGCCCATCCGCCGCAGCTCGACCACATCGGCGTCCGGGTCCTGCAGGGTCACGTCGATCTCGGTACGCAGCACGGCCAGCGGGGTCCGCAGCTCGTGCCCGGCGTTGGCCACGAACCGGCGCTGCGCCTCGAAGGCGGCCTGCAGCCGGTCGAGCATGGCGTCGAAACCGGCGGCCAGCTCGGCGACCTCGCCGCGGGCCCGCTGCAACGCCACCCGCTCGTCGAGCGACGACGCCGAGAGCCGCCGCGACGCCGCGATCACCTGCTGCAGCGGCGCCAGCACCCGCCCGACCAGGATCCAGGACACCAGCGCGGCGGCGAGCACCACCAGCGGGAACGCGACCAGTCCGGCACGCAGCACCTCGGAGCGCGCGGCCGCGGCCACCGCGGCCCTCGCCGACTCCGCCGGCAGGTCGACCTCGCCGATGCGCACCCTCCCCCCGGTCGGGAACGCCGTCGTCGTCGCGACGACGGTGCCGACCAGGACCCAGCCCAGCCACAGCAGCAACCCGCTGACCAGCGCGACCAGACCGGTGGCCAGCAGGGTCAGGCGCGGTCGCAGCCCGGTGGCCCGGGCACGCCCCCCACCCACCGCAGGCTCAGCCCGCGTCCGGGACCCGGTAGCCGGCGCCGACCACGGTCTCGATCACCCCGGGTTCGCCCAGCTTCTTGCGCAGCGTCATCACCGTGACCCGCACGGTGGTGGTGAACGGGTCGGCGTTCTCGTCCCACACCCGTTCCAGCAGGTCCTCGCTGCTGACCACCGCGCCGCCGGCGCCGAGCAGTACCTCCAGCACGCCGAACTCCTTGCGGGTCAGCTCGACCGGGCACTGCCCGCGGTGCACGGTCCGCCGCGCCGGGTCGAGCCGGACGTCGCCGGCCACCAGCGTCGGCGGGACGGCCGGGCTCGCGCGGCGGCCCAGCGCCCGGACGCGGGCGACCAGCTCCGGGAAGTCGAACGGTTTGGCCAGGTAGTCGTCGGCGCCGCGGGACAGGCCATCGACCTTGTCGGCCAGCGTCGCGCTCGCGGTGAGCATCAGCACCCGGGTGGTGCCGCCGGCGGCGAGCACCTCGTCGCACAGCTCGTCGCCGGAGCGGCCGGGCAGGTCCCGGTCCAGGACCGCGACGTCGTACCGGGTGAACGACAGCTTCTCCGAGCCCGAGTCGCCGTCGTAGGCGACGTCCACGGCCATCCCGTCCCGGCGCAGCCCGCGGGCCACGGCGTCGGCCATCGCCTGCTCGTCCTCGACCACGATGACCCGCATCAGCGCGACTGTTCCGGGTGCTCGACCCGGGCCTGCACCGGGTGCTCGACCTCGCCGTCGACCTCGCCGTCGACCGGGGCCGCGACGCCGGGCACCGCGGCCGCGGCCCACTCGGTCACCCGGCGGGCGACATCCTGCACGGTCAGCCCGGTCCGCCCGAGCACGTCGTCCCGGCTGCCGTGCTCCAGGTAGGACTGCGGCAGGGCGAGGTCGCGCTGCCGGACGTCGATCTCGTCGGCGCGCAGCGCGTCGGACAGTGCCGAGCCGAAGCCGCCGTGGGTGCCGCAGTCGGAGACGGTCACGACCAGGTCGTGCCCGCGGGCCAGGTCGTGCAGCGCGCGCGGCACCGGCAGCACCCAGCGCGGGTCGACCACGGTGACGTCGACGCCCTGGCGTGCCAGCCGCTGCGCCGCGGCCACCCCCAACTCGCCGAACGCGCCGACACAGACCATCAGCACCGACGCCGCGTCGTCCGCACCCGGCCTGGGGGCCGCCCCCCCGCCGCCCGGGGGGGGGGGGCGCCCCGACACCCCCCCGGCGCCCCCGCTCCGGCGCCGCGGCCGCCCGCGGGCTCGTGCAGCACGTCCACCCCGCCGTCGCCGCCGATCCGGCGCAGCGACGGCACCGAGGGGATCACCGAGCCCTTCGGGTAGCGCAGGGCGGTCGGCCCGTCGGTGACCGCGAGCGCCTCGGCCAGCTCCTCGCGCAGGGTCGGCTCGTCGCGCGGCGCGGCGACCCGCATGCCGGGCACGACCCCGAGGATCGACAGGTCCCACATGCCGTTGTGCGACGGGCCGTCGCTGCCGGTCACCCCGGAGCGGTCCAACACCAGGGTGACGGCCTCGCGGTGCAGCCCGACGTCCATCATCAGCTGGTCGAACGCGCGGTTGAGGAACGTGGAGTACAGCGCGACGACCGGGTGCATCCCGCCACGGGCGAGCCCCGCGGCCGCGGTCAGCGCGTGCTGCTCGGCGATCCCGGTGTCGATCACACGTCCGGGGTGCGCGCGGGAGAACGGCTCCAGCCCGACCGGGCCGAGCATCGCCGCGGTGATCGCGACGACGTCCGTGCGCCGGTGCCCGAGCTCGACCATCTCCTGCGCGAACACGTCGGTCCAGCCGGTGCTCGGCGTGCCGGTCGGGGCGCCGGTCTCCGGGTCGAACGCGGCCGGGCTGTGCATCTGCTCGGCCTCGTCGTTCTCGGCCGGCGGGTACCCGTTGCCCTTGCGGGTCACCGCGTGCACGATCACCGGGCCGCCGAAGCGCTTGGCCCGGCTCAGCGCGGACTCCATCGCGCTGGTGTCGTGCCCGTCGACCGGCCCGAAGTACTTCAGCCCGAGGTCGGAGAACAACTCCGGCGGGCTGACCGCGTCCTTGACCCCGGCCTTGAGCGCGTGCAGCCCGGCGTAGAGCGCCGGCCCGAAGACCGGGGTGCCGCGCAGCGTCTGCTTGCCCGCCTCGAGGACCCGCTCGTAACCCGGCTGCAGGCGCAGCGAGGCGAGCCGGTCGGCGAGGCCACCGATCGTCGGGGAGTAGGAGCGCCCGTTGTCGTTGACGACGATCACGACGTTGCGATCGGCACCCGCGGCGGTATCGCCGTTGCCGGCACCGCCGGCGATGTTGTTGAGGGCCTCCCAGGCCATCCCCCCGGTCAGTGCCCCGTCCCCGATCACCGCCACCACGTGCCGGTCGCGGCCGGTGAACGCCTCGGCGCGGGCGATGCCGTCGGCCCAGGACAGCGACGACGACGCGTGGCTGGACTCGACCACGTCGTGCTCGCTCTCGGCGCGGCTCGGGTAGCCGGACAGCCCGCCGGTCTTCTTGAGCCGGTCCCAGCCGGTGTGCCGGCCGGTGAGCAGCTTGTGCACGTAGGCCTGATGACCGGTGTCCCAGACGATGGTGTCGCGCGGGGAGTCGAACACGCGGTGCAGCGCGATCGTCAGCTCGACGACCCCGAGGTTGGGCCCGAGATGCCCGCCGGTGCGGGACACCGCCTTGATCAGGAAGCCGCGGATCTCGGCTGCGAGGTGATCCAGCTGGGCGCGGTCGAGACCGCGCAGGTCGGCCGGTCGCCGGATCTCCGCCAGTCCGCGGTTCGCCGGACCTCGCGTGTCGGACACCTGCTGCCTCCTCGTCGGCCACCACTCCCCCGGTGCCGGGGGCCGCGCCGTCTCGCTCCATGGGCCGACGTCCACTCTACGGAGCAGCGCCGCGGATCACCGCACGGTCCGCCGACCGGCGCGGCCGCCCGCGCCCCGCGGCGGCGCCCACGGGGCCTCCGGGGCCGGGCACCGGGCCGCCGCCCGACGGTCGGCCGCCCGGTGACCGACGATCACGCCCAACTCAAAGTCACGCTCCGTATCCATATCTTCACTCATACGGCCTCGTCGGGGCCGCCCTACCCGTCCGGAGCGGGGGTGTTGATTACCCTCTGCCACTCTTCTGGATAAGGTCGGCCGCCCGTGACCGTCCACACCGACGACACGGTCAGGAGCGAAGGGAGCGCCGCCGGTGCCCTCCCGTGTGCTCGCGACGATCCGGTCACTCCCGGTCCGTCCGGTGATCTCCGTCGTCGGTGTGGCCGGTGTCGTCGCGTCGGCGGCCGGCCTCGTGGTCGCCGACCTGCTCACCCGCGGCGGGTCGCCGACCGCCACCGTCCTCACCACCGGCGCGGTCCTGTGCCTCGCGGCGGTCGTGCACAACGAGACCGCGCTCGGCGTCGAGCGGCTCCGCCGCCGGCCCCCGGGCGGCCACCACGTCGACCTCAACTCGGCCTGGACGTTCGCGGGCGCGGTCCTGCTGCCGCCGGTCGCCGCGTCGGCGGTCGTCCTGGTCGTGCACTCCTACCTGTACCTGCGGGTGCGGCGGCCGCTGCGGATGCCGGGGCCGCGGCACCTCTACCGCACCGCCACCGTCGTGCTGGCCGTGTACTCGGCGGCGACCGCGATCGCCCTGCCGTGGCCGGCATGGTCACCCGGCTCGCCGGCCGGCGCCGTCCCGGTCACCGCGGGTCTGCTGGCCTACGGCGCCGTCCGGGCCGTCCTGGTGCTCGGCGCCGTGGCGGTCTCCGAGCCCGGGCGGCGGGCCCTGCGCGCCCGCCGCAGCGGGCACGAGATGACACTCGAGCTGGCCACGCTGTGCCTGGGCGCGCTGGCCGCCGGGATGCTGGGGGCCTCGACACCGCTGGTGCTCCTGCTCGCGATCCCGCCGATCCTGGCCCTGCATCGCACGCTGCCGCTGCGCCGGCTCGAGGAGCGCGCCGACACCGACGCCAAGACCGGCCTGCTCAACGCGTCCGGCTGGCACGCCCGCGCCACCCGGGCGTTGCACGCGGTCGCCCGGGACCGCACGGTCGCCGGCCTGCTGGTGCTCGACCTCGACCTGTTCAAGGCGGTCAACGACCGGCACGGGCACCTGGCCGGCGACGAGGTGCTCGGCGCGATCGCGGAGGCGCTCCGCGCGGAGGTCCGCAGCCACGACGTGGTCGGGCGCTTCGGCGGCGAGGAGTTCGTGGTGCTGCTGCCCCACCTGTCCGGGTCGGCCGACCGCGACGAGGTGCACCGGATCGGCGACCGGATCCGGCGGCGGGTCGGCCAGGTGCGGGTGGCGGTCCCGGCTCCGGAGGGGCCGCGGCGTATCGAGGCGGTCACGGTCTCCGTCGGAGGTGCGGTGTTCCCCCAGGACGGCGACGGCCTCACCGCCCTGCTCGAGACGGCCGACTCGGCGCTCTACGCCGCGAAGCGGGCCGGGCGCGACACCGTCCGGACCGGGCGGCACACCTTCCCAGCGGCCGGGCCGGACGGCCACGGCCCGGGCGTCTGACCGGGCGGCCGCGCGCCTCAGCTCTCGTCGGAGCTGCGGCGGGCCATCCCCTCGACCCGCCCCAGACGGACCTGGTTGCGTCCGCCGCGCTTGGCCGCGTAGAGCGCGTAGTCCGCGACCTGCATCAGTTCCTCGATCGTCGCGCCGTCCACGTCGGACAGCGCCACCCCGACCGACACGGACAGGTCCGAGATCACCACCGGGGTCTCCGGCGTCCCGGTGTCGACCGCGAGGGTGCGCACGGTGCGGCGGATGCGCTCGGCCGCGGCGTGGGACTGGACGCGGCCGGCCTCGGCCGCGGGCAGACCGCAGAGCAGGACCACGAACTCCTCGCCGCCGAAGCGCCCGACCAGGTCCCCGTCGCGGACCTCGCGCAGCAGGGTGCTGGCCACGGCGCTGAGCACCCCGTCCCCGGCGATGTGGCCGTAGGTGTCGTTGACGGACTTGAAGTGGTCGAGGTCGAGGATCAGCACCGCCACCGCGCTCTGGTTGCGGCGGGCGCGCAGCAGGGCCCGGCCCGCCCGCCCGCGCCAGGCCGAGGACGTCAGCAGGCCGGTCTTGGCATCGGTGTTGGCCCGTTCCTCCAGCTGGCGGATCAGCACCGCGCGGTGCAGCACCAGAAGCGGTGGCAGCACCAGCACCACGAGCAGCGGCTGCCGCAGCACCGCGACCGAGGCCAGCACGGCCAGGCACAGCGTCGCGCCCTCCAGCACGTGGTCGTCCCAGTCGCCGACCAGGTCCCGCCAGCCCAGCCTGCGCTCGGCCGAGAGGCTCATCGCGGCGGCCACCAACACCTGGTTGACCAGCACGTAGAGCACCATCGCGGCGACCAGTACCGGGTAGCTCACGAGCGGGTCGACCGGCACGGCCCCGAACTGCTCCGGCGTCAGCAGCCGGCCCGCCACCTGGACCGCGAGCACCACCGTCGCCGTCGTGTAGAGGTGGCGGAACAGCGGCGCCCCCGCCGGACGCCAGACCCGTACCCACAGGTGCAGGTAGATCCCCAGCACGACCAGGCACGCCACCGACGCCGGGAGCAGCAGCGCCGCCGCGAACGTCCACACCGAGCTGAGGTCGAAGTAGGAGCTGTGCGCGACCCGCCGCCGCACCCGCTCGATCCCGGTCGCGAGCTCGGTGTGGGCGATACCGAGCGCCGCCAGCCCGGCCGCGCCGAGCAGGACCGTCGGTTCCGGCGGGGACCAGACCAGCTCGACGCTCACCAGCCCGGCCGCCGCGGCCTCCACCACGACGAGCAGGACCAGCATCCGCGGCCGCAGCAGCCAGACCGGCCACTGCCCGACGGCGAGCCCGCGTGCCAACGACCTCAGCACGACGACGTCCGCGTCCGCACCGCGTGGCCTGCCGTTCTCATCGCGCTGCCGACACCCTCCGCGTCGGATGCGGTGCATCCTGCGACGCCCTCTCCCGAACCCGCCCGATTCCACTGAGGGTAGGTAAACCGACGTTGCAGGTCCCGCGGTCCCGACCGCGGTCCGGTCAGCGGACGAGCGCGCGCGACGAGCGGGGGCGGGACCGGCCGGGGACCCCGACCGGCCGGGCGGCTCGGGCATCGGATCCGCCCGACGCGGCCGTGGGATCGGTTCAGAGCAGGTCCGCCACGTGCGCCACCTCGTTGACGGTGCGCACCCGGCGTCGCCCCCCGCGTGCGCAGATCACCCGGCTGACCCCGACGTAGTCCAGCGGGAACGGCAGCGGGCGCGGGATCTGCAGCACCGAGGCCAGGTAGGCGTTGATGACACCGGCGTGCGCCACGACGACGGCGGTCGCCGGGCCCGGATGCGCCGCGACGAGGTCCTCGACCGCCGCCACCACCCGCGCCGAGAACGACGCGACGTCGACGTGCGGCGGCAGCAGCCCGGAGCGCATCCGCTCCCACACGTCCGGGTCGGCCTCGGCGATCTCGTGCACCGGGGTGTAGGCGCGGCCCTCGGCGTCGTACTCGCGCAGGTCCGGGCGGACCGCGGGCTCCCGGTCCAGTGCGGCGGCCAGCGGTGCGGCCGTCTGCCGTGCCCGGCGCATCGGGCTGGAGTACAACGCGTCGACCCGGTCCCCGCACAGCGCGGTGACCAGGCGCTCGGACTGCGTGCACCCCTCCGGGGTGAGCGCGGGGTCGGCGGCGGAGCCCTCGTCGCCGTGGACGCGCTCGGGCAGGGCGTGCCGGACCAGGATCAGCTGCACGGACGCACTGTTCAGGCGTCCGCGACGTGGTCGCCGTGCCCGGCCGCGCGCAGCGTCGCGCGCAGGCGCTCGGCGTGGCCGTCCTGCTCGTCCGCGTCCACGGTCGCCGCGGCGTTGGCGAAGTCGAACGCCGCCATGTCCCAGGCCGGGAACACGTGCACGTGCAGGTGCGGCACCTCGAAGCCCGCGACCAGCAGACCGACCCGCGGCGGCGCCCAGATCTCGCGCACGGCCACGCCGATCACCCGCGACACCTCGGTCAGGTGCGCGATCAGGGCGGGATCGGCGTCGATCCACTGGTCGACCTCACGGCGCGGCACCACCAGGGTGTGTCCGGGCCCGAGCGGATTGATCGAGAGGAACCCGACGCAGTGCTCGTCGGACCAGACGAACCGGCCCGGCAGCGCACCGTCGATGATCTTCGTGAAGAGGGTGGTCATCGCCGACGAGCCTAGCGCGACCCGGCGTCGCCCGGGCCGGCCTCCTAGGCTCGGGGCCATGCCTCGCACGATTGCCACCGCAACCAGGGTCGGGCGCGACGAGCTGCTCGAGTTCCTCCGACCGCGCCACAAGATGATCCTGCTGACCTCGCGCTCGGACGGCGGGGTGCAGGGCTCCCCGGTCACCGGGGGCGTCGACGACCAGGGCCGGGTCGTGATCGCGACCTATCCCGAGCGCGCCAAGTCGACCAACGTCGCCCGCGCCGGCCGGGCCTCGGTCGTGGTGCTCTCCGAGGAGTTCAACGGGGCCTGGGTGCAGGTCGACGGCGACGCCGAACTCATCACACTCCCGGACGCGGTGGAGCCGCTGGTCGACTACTTCCGTGCGATCTCCGGCGAGCACTCGGACTGGGACGAGTACCGCCAGGCCATGCGTGACCAGGGCAAAGCGCTGATCCGGATCACGCCGACGTACTGGAGCCCGATCGCCACCGGCGGGTTCCCGCCCCGGTTCGCCGAGGACTGACACCGCCCCGGGCACCCCGGCACCGGCGCCGGACGGGCACCCGCGGTCGGGGACCTCGGATAGGTTGAGGCCGTGGACGACGGCTCCGGCCGTCCCCGGGCCGCCGATGCGCCGGGCCGGGCCCGGCGCACGCCGACCGCGGAGGTCCACGTACCCGCACGACGACCGATCGACCGGCCATCGCCGGCCACCATCCCGGCCGCGGCCGGGAAGTAGGGGGACACCACATGCAGCCCTGGCCGGGCCACGCGTACCCGTTCGGCGCCAGCTACGACGGCGCCGGCACGAACTTCGCGATCTTCTCCGCGGCCGCCGACCGGGTCGAGCTGTGCCTGTTCGGCCTCGACCGCGACGCCCCGGACGCCGAGACCCGGGTCCGGCTCACCGAGGTCGACGGGTTCGTCTGGCACGCCTACCTGCCCGGGATCGAGCCGGGCCAGCGCTACGGCTTCCGGGTCGACGGGGCGTGGGACCCGGCGCAGGGCCAGCGGTGCAACCCGAACAAGCTGCTGATCGACCCCTACGCCAAGGCCGTGGACGGCCCGGTGCAGTGGGACGAGGCCGTGTTCGGCTACAACTTCGGCGACCCGGACAGCCGCAACGACGTCGACTCGGCACCGTTCGTCCCGAAGTCGGTCGTGGTCAACCCCTACTTCGACTGGGGCTCGGACCGCCCGCCGAAGATCCCCTACAACGAGACCGTGATCTACGAGGCGCACGTGCGCGGCCTCACGATCGCGCACCCGGAGATCCCCGAGGAGATGCGCGGGACCTACTCCGGGGTCGCGCACCCGGCGATGGTCGAGCACCTGCAGCGCCTGGGCGTCACCGCGATCGAGCTGATGCCGGTGCACGAGTTCATCACCGACCACCACCTGCAGCAGAAGGGCCTCGCGAACTACTGGGGCTACAACACGATCGGCTTCCTCGCCCCGCACCACGCCTACGCCGCCGAGAGCAACCGGCCCGGCTCGCAGGTGCCCGAGTTCAAGGCGATGGTGCGCGATCTGCACGACGCGGGCATCGAGGTGATCCTCGACGTCGTCTACAACCACACCGCCGAGGGCTCGGACATGGGCCCGACGCTGTCCATGCGCGGGATCGACAACGCCGCCTACTACCGCCTCGTCGAGGGCGACGAGCGCTACTACATGGACTACACCGGCACCGGCAACTCGCTCAACGTGCGCGACCCGCACACCCTGCAGCTGATCATGGACTCGCTGCGCTACTGGGTCACCGAGATGCACGTCGACGGGTTCCGCTTCGACCTGGCCTCCACGCTGGCCCGCGAGCTGCACGACGTGGACCGGCTCTCGACGTTCTTCGACCTGGTCCAGCAGGACCCGGTGATCAGCCAGGTGAAGCTGATCGCCGAGCCCTGGGACGTCGGCCCGGGCGGCTACCAGGTGGGCAACTTCCCGCCGCTGTGGACGGAGTGGAACGGGAAGTACCGCGACACCGTGCGCGACTTCTGGCGCGGGGAGCAGGGCACGCTCGGCGAGTTCGCGTCCCGGATCACCGGCAGCTCCGACCTCTACCAGGACGACGGCCGCCGCCCCTACGCCTCGATCAACTTCGTGACCGCGCACGACGGCTTCACGCTGGCCGACCTGGTCTCCTACAACGACAAGCACAACGAGGCCAACGGCGAGGACGGCAACGACGGCGAGAGCCACAACCGGTCCTGGAACTGCGGCGTCGAGGGCCCGACCGACGACGCGGCGGTGCTCGCGCTGCGGGCACGCCAGCACCGCAACTTCCTGGCCACGCTGCTGTTCAGCCAGGGCGTCCCGATGCTGGCCCACGGCGACGAGCTGGGCCGCACCCAGGGCGGCAACAACAACGTCTACTGCCAGGACAACGAGATCTCCTGGCAGGACTGGTCGCTGGCGGGCAAGAACTCCGACCTGATCGGGTTCACCTCCGGGCTCGCGGCGCTGCGCGCGGCGCACCCGGTGTTCCGCCGCCGCCGGTTCTTCGCCGGACGCCCGATCGGGCGCAAGCGCAAGGGCGTGCTCGCCGACATCGCCTGGTTCTCCCCCTCGGGCAAGGAGATGACCGAGGAGGACTGGGACTACGACCACGGCAAGTGCGTGCAGGTGTTCCTCAACGGCGAGGGCATCGCCGACGTGGACTCCCGCGGCGCCCGGGTCACCGACGACTCCTTCCTGCTGCTGTTCAACAGCTACTGGGAGGACATCGACGCCACGCTGCCCCCCTCGGAGTTCGGAGCGGCCTGGGAGAGCGTGGTCGACACCGCCTCCGGCGAGGTGCACCCGCCGGTGCCCGGCGGCGTCGGGGCCCCGGACATCACACCGGTCGCGGCCGGTTCGGTGCTGGGCGTGCCCGCGCGCTCGCTGCTGGTCCTGCGACGGAAGGGCTGATCGGAGAACCATGAGCGAGCCTGCGAGCCGGTCGGCCGGCGGCCCGTCCCCCCGGCGCGAGCGCACCCTGCCCGGTTCCACCTACCGCCTGCAGTTCTCGAAGGACCGGACCTTCGACGACGCCGTGGCGGCCGTCGGCTACCTGGAGCGGCTCGGCGTCGGGGCGCTCTACGCGTCCCCGCTGCTGGCCTCGGGCACCGGCTCGAACCACGGCTACGACGTCGTCGACCCGACCCGGGTCTCGGCCGAGCGAGGTGGCGAGGCCGGTCGGCTGGCGCTGCTCGCGGCGCTGCGCGGGGCCGGGCTGTCGATGCTGCTCGACATCGTCCCGAACCACCTCGGCGTGGCGGTGCCGAAGGAGAACCCCTGGTGGTGGGACGTGCTCACGCACGGCGAGGCGTCGCGGGTGGCCCACCACTTCGACATCGACCGGGGGGCCGGGCCGGTGCTGCTGCCGGTCCTCGACGCCGACGCCGAGGGCGCGCTGGAGAGGCTGGAGCTCTCCGCGGACCGCTCCGAGCTGCGCTACCACGAGCACGTGTTCCCGGTGGCGCCCGGCACCGGCGGGGAGGGCACCCCGCAGGAGGTGCACGCACGCCAGCACTACCGGCTGGTGTCGTGGCGCCGTGGCGCCGCGGAGCTGACCTACCGCCGGTTCTTCGACGTCTCGGACCTGGCCGCGGTGCGGGTGGAGGACCCGGAGGTCTTCGCCGACACCCACCGCGAGGTGCTGCGCTGGCTGGCGCAGGACCCGACGATCGTCGGCCTGCGGGTCGACCACCCGGACGGCCTGTCCGACCCGGGCGCCTACCTGCGCCGGCTGCGCGAGGCGATCGGCCCGGACCGCTGGCTGCTGGTGGAGAAGATCCTCGCGCCGGGCGAGTCGCTGCCGGTGTCCTGGCCGGTCGAGGGCACCACCGGCTACGAGACGCTGCGCGAGGTGTGCGGGGTGTTCGTGGACCCCGCCGGCGCCGGGCTGCTCACCCAGTTCGCCGCCGAGCACACCGGCGAGCGCCCGCACGCGCACACCGTCGAGAGCGACGGGCGGCACCTGGTCGCGGGCGAGCTGCTCGTCGCCGAGGTACGCCGGATCGCCGAGGCCTACCGGTCCGGCCCCGGAGCCGGGACCGACCCCGGGACCGTCTCCGCGCAGGACCTGTGCGACGCGGTGGCCGAGCTGCTGTGCGGCTTCCCGGTCTACCGCAGCTACCTGCCCGAGGGCCGCGCGGACGCCGACACCGCCGTCGCCGTGGCCCGCACCCGCCGTCCGGACCTGGGCGGGGTGCTCGCCGACCTGCACGCCGCGCTGCTGGCCGAGCCGGGCGGCGAGTTCGCCACCCGGCTCCAGCAGACCTCGGGCATGGTGATGGCCAAGGGCGTCGAGGACACCGCGTTCTACCGCTACAACCGGTTCGTCGCGCTCAACGAGGTGGGCGGCGACCCGTCCCGGTTCGGGGTCTCGGCCGCCGAGTTCCACGCCGGCGCCGCCGCCCGCGAGGCGTCGCACCCGCACACGATGACGACGCTGTCCACGCACGACACCAAGCGTTCCGAGGACGTCCGGGCGCGCCTGGCCGTGCTCTCCGAGCGGCCCGGGGACTGGGCCGAGCGGGTGCGCCGCTGGTCGGTCCGGCACCCGCTGCCGGACCGGTCGCTGGACCTGCTGGCCTGGCAGAGCCTGGTCGGCGCGTGGCCGATCGACGCGCAGCGCCTGGCCGGTTACCTGGGCAAGGCCTCCAAGGAGGCCAAGCTCGTCACCAGCCACGTCGACGGGGTGCCCGAGGTGGACGAGGCGGTCGCGGCGTGGCCCTGCGCCGTGCTCGGCGACACCGAGCTGTGCGCCGAGATCGCCGCGTTCGTCGAGGAGATCGCCGGCCCGGGCCGGTCGAACTCGCTGGGCCAGAAGGTGCTGCAGATGGCCGGGCCGGGGGTGCCCGACGTCTACCAGGGCACCGAGCTGTTCGAGTACTCGCTGGTGGACCCGGACAACCGGCGCCCGGTCGACCTCGCGGCCCGGGAGGCGATGCTGGCCCGGATCGACGAGGGCCACCTGCCGCCGGTCGGTGCCGACGGAGCCGCGAAGCTGCTGGTCACCGCGGCGTGCGCGCGGCTGCGCCGGTTCCGCCCGGAGCTGTTCACCGGCTACGTCCCGGTGCCGGCCCAGGGCCCGGCCGCCGGGCACGCCCTCGCGTTCTCCCGCGGCGGCGGCGAGCTGGTGGCGCTGGCCACCCGGCTGCCGGAGGGCCTGGCCGGGCGCGGCGGCTGGGCCGACACGGTGCTGCCCCTGCCCGGAGGTGCCACCGACTTCCACGACGTGATCAGCGGCCGTCCGGTGGACGGACCGGCCCCCCGCCTGGCCGAGCTGCTCGCCGACTACCCGGTCGCCCTCCTGGTCCGCCCGGCCTGACCCCACCGCCCCACCCGGCCCGCCGGGAGTGCAGCGGAGGTCACCGGTGCCGGCGTGGCCCGGCGGCCGTGCGGGCGGGAGGATGTCCGGCGTGACCGAGTACTCCGTGTGGGCCCCTGACCGTCGGCAGGTCGCCGTGCTCGTCGACGGCGACCGGTACCGCCTCGACCGCGGCGACGACGGCTGGTGGCGCGCCGAGATCGAGGACAGCGGCCCGGGGACGACGTACGCGTTCCTCGTCGACGACGACGGGTCCGGCGGGGCCCCGGCCCAGCCGCTCCCCGACCCGCGCTCGCTGTGGCAGCCCGAGGGCGTGCACGGGCCCTCGCGGCGCTACGACCACGACGCGTTCTGGTGGACCGACGACCGCTGGACCGGGCGCACGCTGGCCGGTGCGGTGCTCTACGAGTGCCACATCGGCACGTTCACCGACGAGGGCACCTTCGACGCCGCGATCCGCCGCCTCGACCACCTGGTCGCGCTCGGCATCGACATGGTCGAGGTGCTGCCCGTCAACGCCGTCGACGGCCCGCGCAACTGGGGCTACGACGGCGTCGGCTGGTACGCCGTCACCGAGAACTACGGCGGGCCGGACGCGTTCAAGCGGTTCGTCGACGCCGCGCACGCCCGCGGGATCGGTGTCGTCCTCGACGTCGTCTACAACCACCTCGGCCCGTCGGGGGCCTACCTGGACCGGTTCGGGCCCTACTTCGCCGGGCGCAACATCTGGGGCCCGTCGCTGAACCTGGACGGGCCGCACTCCGACGAGGTCCGCCGCTACGTGATCGACAACGCGCTGATGTGGCTGCGCGACTTCCACGTCGACGGGCTGCGGATCGACGCCGTGCACGCGCTGCGCGACAGCCGCGCCCAGCACGTCCTGGAGCAGCTCGCGGTCGAGGTGACGGCGCTTCGGGCGCACACCGGGCGGCCGCTCTCGCTGATCGCCGAGTCCGACCTGAACGACCCGAAGCTGATCACCGCCCGGGAGGGCGGCGGCTACGGCCTGGACGCGCAGTGGACCGACGACATCCACCACTGCCTGCACGCGGTGCTCACCGGCGAGTCGCAGGGCTACTACGCCGACTTCGCCGAGGCGGGGCTGAACGGGCTGGCACAGGTCCTGACCCGCGGGTTCCTGCACGAGGGCACGTTCTCGACGTTCCGGCTGCGCAGCCACGGCGCCCCGGTGGACACCGGGACGATCCCGGGCACCCGGTTCGTGACCTACCTGCAGAACCACGACCAGATCGGCAACCGCGCCACCGGTGACCGGCTCACCCAGAGCCTGTCCCCGGGGCTGCTGGCCTGCGGCGCGGCGCTGCTGCTCACCTCCGGGTTCACCCCGATGCTGTTCATGGGCGAGGAGTGGGGCGCGCGCACGCCCTGGCAGTTCTTCTCCGCCTTCGGCGACCCGAAGCTGCGCGAGGCCGTCCGCACCGGGCGTACCGCGGAGTTCGCCGACCACGGCTGGGCGGCCACCGCGGGCGGCGAGCAGGTCCCGGACCCGAACGCCGAGTCCACGTTCGTCGACTCCACGCTCGACTGGTCCGAGGCCGAGCAGGAACCGCACACGACCCTGCTGCGGATGCACCAGGAGCTGATCGGGCTGCGCAAGGCGTGGCCGGAGCTCTCGGACCCGTGGCTGGACTCGATCGGCGTGGACGTGCACGAGCAGGCCCGCACGCTGGTGGTCAACCGGGGCAGGCTGCGGGTCGTGGTCAACCTCGGCCCCGAGCCGGTGACGCTCTCGCTCGGGGCCGTGATCACCCGCATCCTGCTCGCGTCCGAGCCCACCGAGAGCCGCGACGACAGCCTCACCGTCCCCGGCGAGGCGTTCGCGGTCGCCCGGATCGAGGCCTGAGCGCTACGCGGCCGGTCGTGCCGACGGGCACACTCACCGCGGAAACCGGGCAGACCGGCACGCGTTGCTGGACGCGCTCGTCTCCGATCGCGACGAGCTCCGCGACGGTGCGCTCACCCGGGCCGCGACGACGTTCGCCGGGCCAATCGTCCCTCCCGGAACGAGAGGTCAGCCGGCACGGACCGACCCGACGGACAACGACACCCTCTGCGCCGAGTGGTCGCTGACCTGCGACGACGGACAGTCTTACGAACGTCTGTTCGAGTATGATGGGGCATGTCCGACTCCCGGGTCGCCGCCGCGCACGACCGCCTCATCGCCGCGGTCGAGGAGCTGCGCGCGGCCACCACCGGCGCTGGGGACACCGCGCAGTTGTCGGTGCTGATCGCCTGCGAGGCCGCGCGCCGCCGCCTCGACCACCTCTCGGTCGGCGTGCTGGCCGCCGCCGAACGTCGCGATGTGTTCACATCGCGCGGCTACAGGTCCTGCGCCGCGGCGCTGGCCGATCTGCTGGCTTGGGAACGGTTCGAGGCCCGCCGCTACGTCGCCGCCGCGGAGAACGTGGTCGGGAAGGCCGCGCTACATGGCACCGTGCTGCCGGCGCGACTGCCGGCCACCGGCGAGGTGTTCGACGCCGGTCGCACCAGCCTGCGCCACGTCGAGGTCGTCGCCAAGGTCCTCGGCACCCGCGCCGCCGAACGGCTCGCACCCGAGGTGTGGGCTGCCGCCGAGGCCGAGCTGGCCGCCAAGACCTCCGAGTACACCCCCACCGAACTCCAGGCGTGGGGCACCGAGCTCATCGAGAAGCTCGACCAGGACGGCCCCGAACCCGACGACGACCGCCCCGAACCCGAGATCAACGAGCTCCGCCTCGTGCGCCACCGCGACCGACCCGGTGGGAAGATCACCGGCCGGTTCGACGACGCCGCCATGTTCGACACCATCGCCACCGTCATCGACGCCACAGCCAAACCGACCTCGTCCGACGAGACCCGCGAACCCGCCCAACGCCAGGCCGAAGCGCTGGCCGAGGTGTGCGGGTACGCGCTCGAACACGGCCCCACCTCGCTGGTGCCCGAAACCGGTGGGCGCCGCCCGCAGATCTCGGTGACCGTGCGCCTCGAGGACCTGGAGACCCGCGCGCGCTCCGGGATGCTCGACTTCGGCGGACACACCTCACCCGGGACGCTGCGAATGCTCGCCTGCGACGCCGCCGTCATCCCGATCGTGCTCGGCGGGAAGGGCCAGCCCCTCGACGTCGGCCGCGCGACCCGCACAGTCCCCGACGGTCTCCGCCGCGCGGTCACCGCCCGCGACCGCGGATGCGCCCACCCCGGATGCGACCGACCACCCTCCTGGTCGGAGATCCACCACATCCTGCCCTGGGAACAGCTCGGCGAGCACAAGATCGACAACCTGGTGATGCTCTGCACGATCCATCACCGCCTGATCCACCACTCCGGATGGATCGTCCAGATCCGCGACGGGTGCCCCGAGTTCATCCCCCCGGCCTGGATCGATCCCCACCGACGACCACGCCGACAACCCGCACCAGTGATCGACATCCCGGCCCCGCGAGACAACGAACCGCCCGCCCCGACCTCGGAGGATCATCACGGCGTCCGTGTCGCCGATCTGGACGACCTGTTCGGCTCGCCGGTTTCCTGATGCCGGTTCCAGCACCCGTGCTGGTTACGGCCGTTTCGCTGCCACCACCGACCCCTCGGAGTTCGTGGCCCCGACACAGTACTCGGCCGCGACCACCCGTCAGGGCGATCGCGGCCGAGTGGGAAGCGCTCAGGGAGCGAACCTCAGAGCAGGCCCAGCTTCTGCACGGCCTCGCGCTCCTCGGCGAGCTCGGCGACGCTGGCGTCGATCTTCTCGCGGGAGAACGCGTCGATGTCCAGGCCCTGGACGATCTCCCACTTGCCGCCCCGCGACGTGACCGGGAACGAGGAGATGATCCCCTCGGCCACGCCGTAGGACCCGTCGGACGGGATCGCGGCGGAGGTCCAGTCGCCCTCGGGGGTGCCGTTGACCCAGTCGAAGACGTGGTCGATGGCGGCGTTCGCGGCCGAGGCGGCCGAGGACGCGCCCCGGGCCTCGATGATCGCGGCGCCCCGCTTGGCGACGGTCGGGATGAACTCGTCCTTGAGCCAGGACTCCTCGACCTGCTCGGCGGCGATCTTCCCGTTGACCTCGGTGTGGAACAGGTCGGGGTACTGGGTCGCGGAGTGGTTGCCCCAGATGGTGAGCTTCTTGATCTCGGCGAGCGACACGTCGAGCTTCTTGGCCAGCTGGGCCAGGGCCCGGTTGTGGTCCAGGCGGGTCATCGCGGTGAAGCGCTCGGCCGGGACGTCCGGCGCGGCGGCCTGGGCGATGAGGGCGTTGGTGTTGGCCGGGTTGCCGACGACCAGGATCTTGACGTCGTCCGCGGCGTGGTCGTTGATGGCCTTGCCCTGCGGCTTGAAGATGCCGCCGTTGGCCTCCAGGAGGTCACCGCGCTCCATGCCCTTGGTGCGGGGGCGGGCGCCCACGAGCAGACCGACGTTGGCGCCGTCGAAGGCGACGTTCGGGTCGTCGGTGATGTCGATGCCCTGGAGCAGCGGGAACGCGCAGTCGTCGAGCTCCATCGCGGTGCCCTCGGCGGCCTTCACGGCCTGCGGGATCTCCAGCAGGTTCAGCTTGACCGGGGTGTCGGGCCCCAGCAGCTGGCCGGAGGCGATCCGGAAGAGCAGCGCGTAACCGATCTGGCCAGCGGCTCCGGTGACGGTGACGGTAACGGGGGTAGCAGACACGACGCGGACCCTAGCGGGGTCGGCCGCCCCCCGCCGCGACGGGGAGCACAGACGGGCGTGGTCGTGGGCAGCGCCACACCCTCGCCGTCGACCGTTCGGGCCCGACACGGTGCCCCGCCCGCCACGACGCCGGGCAGCCCACGGCCGGGGCGCGGCACCGACCCGTGCGCGTGACGGCCGGGGCGTGGCTAGGGTCGGAGCGTGGCCGACGACGACCGGGCTCCGCGCCCCACCGACCCGCGCCCGGCCTCGGGTGACGGCACCGGTACGCCGTCGGGCCGGGCCGACGGGCCGCCGCAGGACCCGGGCGGGCCGACGTTCTCCTGGCAGGGCGCGCCCGGCTACTCCCCCTTCGACCCGCAGCGCTTCCCGCCGCACGCGCCGATGCCCGGCGCACCGCCCTACCCGGCCGCGGCCGGGCACGAGCCGGCGCCCGTCCCGGCGGGCCGCCGCGACCCGGTCCTGGCCCGCTGCGTGGCCGCCGCCGGGGTGTGGGCGGTGGTCGCGGTCGTCCTCGCCCTGGTGGCCGGGGCCGGCGCGGGCTGGGGCCTGCGCGCGCCGGCCATCGTGGTGCCGTTCCTGGCCACCGTGGGCGTGCTCGCCGTAGCGGCGCTGCGGGCACGGGCCGGGGTCGGGTCGCTGGTGGTGATCGCGTTCCCGGTGTTCTGGGTCCTGCACGCCGTCGCCGTGACGGTGCTCGGGTAGGCCGGCGGGCGGGCCCTAGTCCGTCCGGCGGCGCGAGGAGATCACCCCGGTGTTGAACCCGGCCAGGTGCAGCCCGCCGTGGAAGCGGGCGTGCTCGACCTTGAGGCAGCGGTCCATCACGACCTCCAACCCGGCGGCCTCGGCCCGTGCGGCCAGGTCGGCGTCGAACAGGCCGAACTGCAGCCAGAACGTCCGTGGCCGCGCGCCGTCGGCCGCGCGCAGGGCGAGCACGTCGTCCAGGACCCCGGACAGGTCCGACGGCTTGCGGAACACGTCCACCAGGTCCGGGGTCACCGGCAGCGCGTCGAGCGAGGCGTGGACCGGCCGGCCGAGGATCTCGGTGGCGTTCGGGTTGACGAAGTAGACGTCGAAGCCGGTCGAGGCCAGCAGGTAGGTGGCCACGAAGTTGCTGGCCCGGGCCGGGTTCTCGGACGCGCCCACGACGGCGACGCTGCCGGTCTCGCGCAGGATCTGCTGGCGCCGGACCGCCGGCGGGTTCTGCCAGGTCTGGGTGTCGGTCATCGGATGTCCTTCGCGGCCGCGGTGAGGGCCTGGTCGAGGTCCCAGATGATGTCGTCGGGGTCCTCCAGCCCGACGCTGATCCGGATCAGGTCCTCCGGCACCCCGGCATCGTCGAGCTGGGCCGGGGTGAGCTGCTGGTGGGTGGTCGAGCCCGGGTGCAGCACGAGCGTGCGCGCG
>CBIHNM010000029.1:0-22921 GCA_966211265.1 uncultured Pseudonocardia sp. | reverse complement strand
CTGCTGGTGCTGAACCTGCCGCTGGCCCCGGCCTGGGCCACCCTGCTGCGGATCCCGCGACCCCACCTCTACGCGGGCATCCTGTTCTTCGCCTGCGTCGGCGCCTACGCGGTGTCCGGCCAGCCGGTGGACCTGCTGGTGCTGCTCGCGATCGGCGGGGTCGGGTTCCTGATGCGCCGCTACGGGCTGCCCGTCCTGCCGGCGATCATCGGGGTGATCCTGGGACCGGACGCCGAGCTGCAGCTGCGCCGTGCCCTGCAGATCGCCGACGGCGACGTCACGACGCTGGTCTCGACACCGCTGGCGATCGTGGTCTACGCGGTCGTCGTGGCGCTGTTCGTGGTGCCGCCGGTGCTGGCTGCGGTGCGCCCCCGCCGCCCGGCCACGGCCGAGGAGGAGAAGGTCTGACCTCCGCGGTCCGGTCCACCCGCCCGTCCCGGGCTCCCCGGGGCGAGCGGCGGCGCCGCGTCTAGGGTCGCGCCGTGCCCCGGTTCGACGACGCGCGCGCGCTGGCCGAGACCCTGCTCTCCGCGCAGGCCCCGCAGCGCTGGCGGCGCGCCCAGCTCGTGGCGATCCGGGCCCGGGAGCTGTCCGGGCTGCCGGGCGTCGACCGGGACCCGTTGATGACGGCGGCGGTCCTGCACGACATCGGGAGGTCGCCCGTCGTCGCCCGTACCGGTTTCCCCCCGCTCGACGCGGCCCGGTTCCTCGACGTCCGCGGCTACGACACGCGGATCGTCGCGCTGGTCGCCCACCACGCCGGCGCGGCGCACGAGGCGGCACGGCGCGGCGTCGACCTGTCCCGCTATCCCGACGAGGCGACCCCGACCCGGGACGCGCTCTGGTACTGCGACCTCACCACCGGCGACGACGGTGGTCAGATCATCCCGCCGCTCGCCCACGAGGAGCTGCGCGCCGCCGTCGCCCGCACCGCGGCACTGCGGACGGGCCGGCCGGCGCCATGACGTGCTCGGGCCGGCGACCGCGCACCGGCGCGACGCCACCCGAGGAGGGGAGGGCGACCTCCGCGGGCGCCCGACCCATGGGTATTCTCCACCTCTCACCTGTTCTTTCATCCGAATTCACCAGTTCCAGTTGCGCATCGTCGTCCGCTCCTTCCGGCAGTTCGTTTCGCGTGGATCGGTACATCGGTGTCACCAGTTCCAGTTACGCATCGCGGAGACCCCCTTCGATCGGTCGGTGTCGCAGTACCCGGTCGAGCCGTGTTCACCAGTTCCAGTTGCGCATGATTCCCACCCTTTCCGGAGTTGTTCGTCGAATCGATACGTACATGACGTTCACCAGTTCCAGTTACGCATCTGTCGTGCCTCCTCCCGATCGGTGCCCAGTACCCCGCGACGGACCGTCGCCGGGTCGATCCGCGATCACGACCGGTGTCGATCTGACCACCACAGAGTGAAGTATACGGCTATCGGTAGGTCAACGACTACAGCGCGTTACCGATACGATCGATCTTGTGCGTTCGGCCCATATCAGCTACCGCTCGTCGTCTACAGTCCACGTATGGGTGACTGACCAGCCACGATGGTCCGGTCGTTGCCTACCCTGGTGATCAGCACATCGATCAAAGGCCTGGAGCGTTGTCCGGAGATTCCGATCACCCCGCCGCGCCGGAAGCGGCGCGACTCTCCGGGTTACTCCCTGCGCGATGGGCGTTGCGGCGACTTCCGGGTCGGGTCCGGGCGCTACTCCTCGTAGTCGAGACCGCCGCTGTGATCGTTGTCACACTGGAATTTTTCGGCGGTTCCCTGAAGCCCGTCGAGACACGTCAGTTGTTCGTGATGGCGACATTGGTGGTCGCCGCCGCGATCCATGCCGAACTGTCGATCGGCGCCGAGCGGGTACGGCGCCGGATCGCCGAGACCCGATACATCGACCTGAGTTCGGTATGGACGTTCGCGGCGGCGTTACTGCTGCCGCCACTGCTGTCCGGTGCCGCCGTCGTGATCACCTATACGCACCTTTACCTGCGGGTCTTCCGTCCGTCGAAGACACCGCCGCACCGCCAGATCTTCAGCACCTCGACCGTCGTCCTGGCCGTGCACGCGGTCGCCGGTGTCCGGACGCTGTTCGGCGTCGACGCCGGAGAGCTGACCAGCTATCGGGGAATGGGCGCCCTGGCCGTCGGGCTGACCGTCTACACCGTGGTCAACACGCTGCTCGTGGTCTCGGCGATCCGGCTCTCCCAGCCCGGGTCGAAGTTCCTCACGATCCTCGCCGGGGGCGAGGTCATGCTGGAGGTGGGGACGCTGTGCCTGGGCGGGCTCGCCGCCGTGGTCCTCGGGAGCGCGTCGGCGTTCGTGCTGCTGCTGATGTTCCCCCCGCTGCTGCTGCTGGAGCAGTCGACGCTGGTGCGCCAGCTCGAGGCCCGCGCCACCACCGACGCCAAGACCGGCCTGCTCAACCCCGACGCCTGGCGGTGGCAGACCACGACGCTGCTGCGCCAGGCCCAGAACGACGAGCGGATCGCGGCGGTCCTCATCCTCGACCTCGACCACTTCAAGAAGATCAACGACCAGCACGGTCACCTCGTCGGGGACGAGGTCCTGCACGCCGTCGCCCAGGTCCTCATCCGTGAGGTCCGCGAGAACGACCGGGCCGGACGCTTCGGCGGCGAGGAGTTCGTGGTCTCCCTCGGCGGCCTCAGCGAGGCCGCCGTGCGCGGCGGCAAGATCCGCGACGTCGCCGAGCGGATCCGCTCACGGGTCGAGCAGCTCCACGTCGAGGTCACCACCCCCGAGGGCCCGCTGACGATCTCCGACATCAGCATCTCGGTCGGCGCCGCCGTCTATCCCTCGGCCGGGACCGAGCTCACGGAGCTGCTGGAGATCGCCGACGCGGCGCTCTACGCCGCGAAGCGGGGCGGGCGCAACCAGGTCCAGGTCCGCTACGGCGGCCCTCCGCTGCATCCCTCCCCGCAACCGCCCACCCCTCCGTTCGGGCTCCGCTCCACGGGCTGACCCCGCACCGCCCACGCTCGGTCACGACACGGTCTTCGACGGCCCGTCCGATCGGCGAGGACACCCCGGACAGAGTGACCGTTCGAGTACTCTCGGGAGCGATGAACCGCTACTGGCACGACGCCGACGGGAGCGTCCGGGCCGCGTCCGGGGGGACGCACCGGGCCCCGGTCCGCGACCGGCCGGCGCTGCCGCACACCCTCTCGGTCGAGGAACGCTGCGAGACCATCCTGGTCCTCGAGCACCTGCGCGACAGCACCCCGAGCAGGCTCCTGCACGAGGTCGCCGACCGCGCCATCGCCTCCATGGAGGAACCCCGCCGGGCCGCGATCCCCGAGCAGGCCGACGGTCGGTAGCCGAGCGTTCGGGGCGACGCTTCGTGATGGTCGAGGTACCGCACGTGACCGACGACCGTCCGCGGACGTAGGTTCGACCCCGGCCGGCGTCGCTCGACGACGGCCGGCGTCAGGGGGACGGCAGCGGTGAGCGACGAGCGGGGGCCCGACGCCGGGCCCAGGGCCCACTCCGCCCGGATCAGTGCCGTGTTCGGCAACGCCGAGTTCCGGGCGCTGTGGAGCGCCGAGGCGATCTCCGTGCTCGGTGACCAGCTCGCACGCGTCGCGTTCTCGGTCCTGGTGTTCGAACGCACCGACTCCGCGGCGCTGTCCGCCCTGGTCTACGCCCTGACGTTCCTGCCGGCGCTGCTCGGTGGCGCCCTGCTCGGCTGGATCGCCGACCGCTACCCACGGCGCCGAGTCATGATCATCAGTGATCTGGGCCGGATGCTGCTGGCGCTGCCCATGGTGTGGCCCGGGTTGCCGCTGCCCGCCCTGTGCGGGCTGATCGTCGCCACGGTGCTGTTCGGGTCGCCGCACACCGCCGCGCAGGGCGCGCTGCTGCCCGAGGTCCTGCGCGGCGACCTGCTCGAGCGCGGCTACGCCGTCCGGCAGATCACCGGGCAGACCGCCCAGGTCGCCGGGTTCGCGACCGGGGGCGCCGTGCTGGTCGTCCTGGCTCCCCCCGCCGCGCTCGCGATCAACGCCGCGACGTTCGGGATCTCGGCACTGCTGGTGCGCCTCGGCGTCGATGCCCGCGCGGCCCCGGCACACGCCGCCCTCGACACCCCGCGGAGATGGACCCACGACATCGTCGAGGGTGCCCGCATCGTGTTCGGGGACCCGCCCCTGCGCACGCTGGCCCTGGTCGTGTGGCTCGCCGGGTGTTTCGTCGCCCCCGAGGGGCTCGCCGTGGCCTACGCCGCCGAGCTCGGGGCCGGCCCGCTCGCCGTCGGGCTGCTGATGGCCGCGATCCCGGCCGGCAGCGTCGTGGGGGCGGTGGTGTTCACCCGCTGCGTCCCGCCGGGTGTGCGGTCGCGGACGACGCTGCCCCTGGCCCTCGCCGCCGGGCTCCCGCTCGCCGCCGGCCCCCTGGTCCCCTCGGTCGAGGTCGCGATCGCCGGGTGGTCGGTGACCGGGGCCTGTGTCGCGGCGGCGCTGGTCCAGGCACAGGCCGGCTTCGTCCGCCGGGCCCCGGTCGCGGCGCGCGGGCGGGCCACCGGCCTCGCCGCCGCGGGCCTGATCGGGGCCCAGGGGCTGGCGCTGCTCGCCGGGGGCCTGGTCGCCCAGCACTGGTCCTCCGCGGTCGGCGTGTCCGCGGTCGGGATCACCGCGATGGCCCTGCTCGCCGGGCTCATGCTCACCGCACCGGCGCGGGCGCTGGGCCACGACGGGTGAGACCCCTCCCGGCCGCCGCCGGACTCAGGCCGTGCGGATCGTGACGTGGTGGCAGGCGTTGCGGGCCCCGGTCAGCGGCTGGGACCGCCCGTGCCGGTCGGTGGCCCGTGCCGCGACGGTGTGCTCCCCCGGCCCCGGACGGCGCAGCGCGCGGAACCGCTGCCAGGTGACGTGGCGGCCCCTGCGCTGCTCGACCGTCGCCGGTGCCCAGTCGCCGTCCACCCCGACCTCCACCGATGCGACCGGGTCCATGCCCCACGCCCACCCGGCGACCTCGACATCGGGGCCCTCGACGTCGCCGGCGGCGGGCACGGTGATCAGGCTGTTCACGTCCAGGTCCCGCACCGGCTGCGGCCCGTCGACGCCGGGCACCGTCCGCAGGTAGAGCTCGGTGGTGAACAGGTGCTCGGGCCGCCGGTCGGCGACGGTGAGTGCGCGCAGCCACTTGACGTTGTTGGTGCCGAAGTAGCCCGGGACCACGAGCCGGGCCGGGAACCCGCGTTCCACGCCGAGCGGGGCGCCGTCGATCTCGTGGGCGACGATCCCCCGGGCGAGGGCGACCTCGAGCGGGACGTCCTTGCGGTACTCGGTGCACGCGATCCCGGCGAAGACTCCCGAGTCGGCGCCGGTCGCCCACAGCGAGCCGGCGCCGTCCCGGACCCCGGCCTCGGCCAGCAGGTCGGCGACCGGGACACCACGCCAGGTCACGTTGGCGGCACGGCGGGCCGGCACGTCCGGGTCGAGCGGGTTGCCGTAGCACTCCAGCACCGTCGTCAGCTCCGTCGAGGGCCGGGCCCGCAGCGCGTCCAGCCCGAGGTCGAGCACGCGGTCGACCAGCCCGTCGACACGCAGCGTCCACCCGGCCGGGTCGACGGTGGCGAGCCCGAAGTGCCCGATCAGGTAGACCTCCGAGGGCGGGGTGCGACGCGGGTCCAGACGGTGCGGCTCCGGCTGCCACTTCACCGTGCCGTCACCGGTCATCGTCACCGCGGCGCCCACCCCGTCACGATCCCAGCAACGACTCCGGGACGTCCACGACCCGGCTGCGCAGGTACTCGCCCAGCCCCTTGGCCTGCGGGTCCGGACGGGTCGACGACGCGACGCCGGCACCGAGGATGTCGTGCACCAGCACGTTCACCGCGCGCAGGTGGGGCAGCGCGAACACCTCGATCTCGAGCTCGGCGGCCTCCGGGCCGATCAGCTCGCGGACCGTGTCCGGGGTCAGGAACGACCGCAGCCAGGCGTAGGAGTCGTCGGTACGGCCCCAGATCCCGATGTTGGCGTGCCCGCCCTTGTCCCCGGACCGCGCGCCGCACACGGTGCCCAGCGGGACCCGCCGCGTCGCGCCCGCGTCGTGCGCGCCCCCGACCGTCCCCCCGGGGGCGTCGGAGCCGTCGTCGGAGCTCGCGCCGGTGCCGGACGCGTCGGTGCGGGCACGGCACGGCGGGTCGGGGACGACCCTGCGCTCCCCGTCGGGCAGCACCACCGTCTGGGTCACCGCGGAGCGCGGCACGGCGGCCGGGCGGTAGACCCCGAACAGGGACTCGGCGCCGGGCGGGGTCGTGGTGTGGAAACCGGCGTACCCGCCCAGGGCCAGTTGCATGGTGGCGTTCGAGAACGCGCGCCCGACCGTGCGCGGGTCCGGGTCCTTCACCGTGATCCGCAGGTGTGCCACGGCCTGCTCGTTGCCCGGGGCGTCGGGATGGTCGAAGCGCAGCAGCCGGACGTCGACCTCGGCGAAGCGCTCGCGCCCGCCCAGGACCTCGAACAGCAGCTGCTCGGCATGCGCCGCGCGGGCCTCGATGTCGAGGCCGGTGAGCACCAGCGTCATCGTGTTCCGGTAGCCGCCGACGTCGTTGAGCGCGACCTTGAGCGTCTCCGGCGGCGCGCTCCCGCGGACCCCGGAGATCGCGACCCGGTGCTCGCCGGCCTGCGACAGGCGGATCGTGTCGAAGTGCGAGGTGCAGTCCGGGCCCAGGTAGGCCGGGGGGCCGATCTCGTAGAGCAGCTGCGCGGTGACGGTACCGACCGACACCAGCCCGCCGGTGCCGGCGTTCTTGGTGATCACCGAGGACCCGTCGGCGGCGACCTCGGCGACCGGGAACCCCGGGTAGCGGCGGTCGGTGATCTCGTCGAGGAACGAGTAGTTGCCCCCGGTGGCCTGCGGCCCGCACTCGATCACGTGCCCGGCGACGACGGCCCCTGCCAGCCGGTCGAAGTCCGAGCGGCCCCAGCCGTGCCACCACGCGGCCGGACCGACCACCAGCGAGGCGTCGGTGACCCGTCCGGTGACCACCACGTCGGCCCCGGCGCCGAGCGCCTCGGCGATCCCCCACCCGCCGAGGTAGGCGTTCGCCGAGACCGGCTCACCGGTGACCGGGGGCGAGATCGCACCGAGGTCACCCCGCAGGTCGTCGCCCTCGACGTGGGCGACCGTCGCGTCCAGCCCGAGCCTCCCGGCGATCCCGCGCACGGCCTCGGCCAGCCCGGACGGGTTGAGCCCTCCCGCGTTGGCGACGATCTTGATCCCGCGTTCCAGGCAGGTGCCGAGCACGTCCTCGACCTGGGTGAGGAACGTCGTCGCGTACCCGGCCGAGGGGTCCTTGGCCTGCGCCTTGGCCAGGATCAGCATGGTCAGCTCGGCGAGGTAGTCCCCGCACAGGACATCGATCCCGCGCCCGTCGGCGTCGGTGCCCTCGACCATCTCCCTCGCCGCGGCGATCCGGTCGCCGTAGAAGCCCGAGCAGTTGCCGATGCGGACCGGCCGCGTCATGCGTGCTCCCCCGCGACGCGGCCGGGCGCACGACCCGTGCCGGCGGCCCCGGCGAAGGCCTGCGCGATCGACATCCACTCGGTCGCGACCGGCCCGGTGACGGTCAGCGCGGTGTCGTCGCGGTGCCGGCGCTGGGTGACGGCGAGGCAGAAGTCCAGGGCCGGGCCGGTGACGCGGTCGGCAGCGTCCTCGGGACCCCACGTCCAGGTGCTCCCGTCGGGCGCGGCGAGCTCGACCCGGATCGGGGTCTCCGGCAGCGCCCTGCCGTGGACGGCGTAGCTGTACCCGCGCGCCCCGATCCCGATGTGGGCGACGTGGCGCAGCCGCGGCGAGGGCGCGCGCACGGCGCCGACGGTGTCGGCGACGTCCTGCCCGTGCGCCCAGGTCTCCATGATCCGGGCGGTGAGCGAGGACGCGGCGCTCATCGGCGGGCCGAACCACGGCACCCGCATCGACGGGTCGAGCGCCCGGAACGCGGTGACCAGCCGTGCGCGGGCCTCGTCGTACCAGGCCAGCAGCTGCGCCCCGGTCAGGCCACGGAACCCCGCGGCGATCGTGTCCGGGTCGATCCCGCCGTCGGCCTCGATCCGGTCCCGGTACGCGACGAACGCGTCCGGCTCGGTCGCGGACCGCACCGCGACGTCGTCGAAGTGGGCCAGGTGCGAGACCTGGTCGGCGACCGTCCACCCCGCGGCGGGCGTGTCCCGGCGCCACCCGCCCTCGTCCAGCGGGGCGAGCAGCCCGCGCAGCACGGCCGACTCCTCGGCCAGGTCGTCGGCCAGCGCGTCCATCGACACGGGCATGTCTATCTCCCCTTCCAGACCGGTGAACGCTTGTCCCGGAACGCGGCCGGGCCCTCCTGGGCGTCGGCCGAGCGGTACACCGGCGCCCAGATCTCCTCGGCGCGGTCGTAGGCCTGCGCCAGGCCGTGGTGCGCGGACAGGTAGGCGGTGCGCTTGGCCGCGGCCACCGACAGCGGCGCGTTCGCCGCGATCCGGGTGGCCAGGGCCTGGGTCCGCGACCGCAGCTCGGCAGCCGGCACGACGTGGTTGACCAGCCCGACCTCGCGGGCCCGGGCGGCGTCGAGCGGGTCGCCGGTCAGCAGGATCTCGCAGGCCACCCGCGGCGGGACCAGCCAGCTCAGCGGCGCCGCCCACGGCGAGCCACGACCGACCTTGACCTCGGAGACGGCGAACCGGGCGTGCTCGGCGGCGACGACGAGGTCGCACTGCTGCGCGAGCAGGAACCCGCCGGCGAACGCGACGCCGTTGACGGCCGCAATCGTCGGCTTGCCGACCTCGATGTTGCGGCCGAACTGGGGCAGGAAGTCCGGTGGAGGGACCTGCAGCGAGGTCTGCGCCATCTCCTTGAGGTCGCCGCCCGCGCAGAACGCCGTGTCCCCGGCGCCGGTCAGCACGAGCACCGCGGCGGTGTCGTCGTCGACGAACCGGCGGGTGCCCTCCCACAGCCCCGCGCGGACGTCGGCGGACAGCGCGTTGCGCGCCTGCGGCCGGTCGATCGTCATCCACGCGACACGGTCGAGGACCTCGTAGGTGACGGTGTCGCTCACGGGAACATCGCCCTGAGCCCCGGGCGGTCGAGCTTGCCGCTCCCGGTACGCGGCAACGCCTCCACGATCTCGATCCGGCGCGGGCGGTGGATGCCGCGCAGGTCCGGGTGGTTCGCGCACCAGGCGGCGACGTCGTCGGCGGTGACGCCCTCGCGGTTCGGCACGACCACGGCGGTGACCTGCTCGACCCAGCGCTCGTGCGCCGTCCCGATCACCGCGACCTCCGCCAGGTCCGGGTGGCCGGCCAGGTGCTCCTCGACCATCTGCGGGAACACGTTCTCCCCACCGGAGACGATCATGTCGTCGATCCGGTCGACGTAGTAGAGGTAGCCGTCGGCGTCGGCCGACATCAGGTCGCCGGTCCGGAACCAGCCCTCCGACCAGCGCTCGGGCGCCACGGTGTCGACCGGCGACCCGCCGGCGCCGTGCCAGTACCCCGGAGTCACGGCGTCGCCCCGCACCCACAGCTCGCCGACCTCCGACGAGCCGGGCACGATGTCGTCACCCCCGTCGACCGGGACGAGCCGGGTGCTGACCACCTGCTCCATCGGCCTGCCCATGGAGTCGGGGCGCCGCTGTTCGCCGGGCCGGTAGGACACGACCAGTCCGCTCTGCTCGGTCTGCCCGTAGATCTCGACGCCCTCGATCCCGGTGCCCGCGGCGAGCCGGTCGATCGCGGCGGTCGGGGTCCGCGAGCCGCCGAACATGCAGATCCGGAACGAGTCCAGCACGACCGGTGCACCGACCGTCCGGTTCCCGACGTCGATCATCATCGTGGAGATCAGGCCGCCGTAGGTGGGTCGCAGGCGCTGCGCCAGGTCCAGCCACACCAGCGGGTCCCAGCGCGGCATGAACGTGATCTGCCCGCCGCGCAGCAGCACCGGCAGGCTCGCCAGCTGCAGCCCGCCGACGTGGAAGAGCGGCATGCAGTTCAGGACGTGGTCGGCGGCGTCGATCTCGTAGAGGTCGATCACGCCCTCGACCTGGGCCGCGATGTTGCGGTGGGTCTGGCGCACGCCCTTGGGGACCCCGGTGGAGCCGGAGGTGTACATCAGCAACGCGTCGTCGCGGTCCAGGCGCGGGACGACCTCGTGGCTCGGCTCGTGCGCGGCCAGCGCCGCCGGGTAGCTCCCGTCCGGGCCGATCGTGACCAGATCGGGGCACCGGTCGCCGAGCACCCCGCGCAGGCGGTCGACGTCACCGGGCAGCACCAGCAGGTGGCGCGCGCCGCTGTCGAGCACGGCGTGGCGCAGCGGGGCGTCCGGGAACATGTAGTTCAGCGGGACCCCGACCGCGCCCGCCTGCCACGTCCCGAGCAGCCCCTCCAGGTACTCCAGCCCGTTCGGCAGGAAGAACCCGACCCGATCCCCCGGTTCGACGCCGGAGGCGCGCAGGAACGCGGCGAACCGCCCGGCCGACTCGGCGAGGCGGGCGTAGCCGACCTCGACCTCGTCCAGGCGCAGGGCGACCCGGCCGGCATGGTCGGCGGCGCTGCGTCGCAGCAGTGTCGCGAGGTTCATGCGTCCGCCTCCTCGACCACGGCCAGCACCTGGCCGGTGTCGACCTGGTCCCCGGCGGCCACCCGTACCTCGCCGAGGACACCGTCCCCGGGCGCGGCGACCGTGTGCTCCATCTTCATCGCCTCCAACACCACCAGTGGCTGCCCGGCGGTGACCGCCGCGCCGCTCTCTCCCAGTACCCGCACGACCGTCCCCGGCATCGGCGCCAGCAACGACCCGGCCTGTGCCAGCGCGTTCGGGTCGGCGAAGCGCGGCACCTCGGACAGTGCCACCGAACCGTCGGGGCCGTCCACGTAGGACCAGCCCGGACGGCGGTGCACCCGGTAGCCGCGGCGCACCCCGTCGACCTCCAGCACCACCGCGTCCGGGGTCGCGGACAGCAGCGCGACGGTCTCGCCCAGCGGCTCGCCGTCGACCTCGACGTCCAGGCCCCGTGCCCCCGCGACGCCCGGTCGTGCGGCGCCGTGGGTGCCGCGGCGGAACCGGTAGGTGACCTCGCGTTCGCGCTCGCCCAGGGTGTAGCCGGCCCGTTGCGGCGAGCCGCCGACGTTGCGGAACCCCGAGGGCATCCCGCCCAGCACCCGGGCGGTCGCCCGGTTCCCGGCCTGCGCGGCGAGCGCGGCCGCCGCGAGGTGCCGGGCCCCGCCGGCGCCGAGCGTGCCGGCGCCGAGCTCGACCGGGTCGTGCCGGAGCAGGTAGCCGGTGTCGGTGCGCCCGGCCAGGAACTCGGGCTCGCGCAGGATCCCGACCAGCAGGTCCCGGTTCGTGGTGACCCCGTGCAGCGCCGCCCCGGCCAGCGCGCGGGCCAGCACGCCGGCCGCCTCGGCGCGGGTGCGGCCGTGTGCGACCACCTTGGCCAGCATCGGGTCGTAGTGCGGTGACACGACCGACCCGTCGACCACGCCGGAGTCGACCCGCACCGGCCCGGGCACCTCGAAGCGGTGCAGGGTGCCGGTGGCGGGCAGGTAGGTCGCGGCGCCGTCGTCACCCCGCCCGACGGACTCGGCGTAGAGGCGCACCTCGATCGCGTGCCCGTCGATCCGCGCCCCCGTGACGTCCGGGCCCAGCGCCTCACCCCGTGCCACCCGGATCTGCTGCTCGACCAGGTCCAGGCCGGTGACCAGCTCGGTCACCGGGTGCTCGACCTGCAGCCGGGTGTTGACCTCCAGGAAGTAGAAGCTCCCGTCGGCGGCGAGCACGAACTCGACGGTGCCGGCGCCGGTGTAGCCGATCGCCTTGCCGGCCGCGACCGCGGCGGCGCCGAGCTCCTCGCGCAACGTCTCGTCCACCGCCGGCGACGGGCACTCCTCCACGATCTTCTGGTAGCGGCGCTGGATCGAGCACTCGCGTTCGTGCAGGTGCACCACGGTGCCCCTGGTGTCGCCCAGGATCTGCACCTCCACGTGGCGCGGGTCGACCACGAACCGTTCCAGGAACACCGTCCCGTCACCGAAGGCCGACGCCGCCTCCCGTCGCGCACCGTCCACCGCCGCGCGCAGCTCGGCGTCGGAGGCCACCACGCGCATCCCCCGGCCACCGCCGCCGAACGCGGCCTTGACCAGGACCGGGAAGCCGATCTCGGCGGCGACCGCGGAGAGGTCGGTGTCGTCGGTGACCGTGGCCCCCGGCAGGACCGGCACCCCGGCCGCCTCCATCAGCGCCTTGGCCTCCAGCTTCGAGCCCATCGACGCGATCGCCTCCGGCGTCGGGCCGACGAACGTGAGCCCGGCCGCGGCGCAGTCACGGGCGAACGCCTCGTTCTCCGAGAGGAACCCGTAGCCGGGGTGCACCGCGTCCGCGCCGGTGGCGCGGGCCGCGGCGATCACCTTCTCCGCCCGCAGGTACGTCTCGCCCGGCGTCGCGCCGGGCAGCCGCACGGCCTCGTCGGCGAGCCCGACGAACGGGGCGTCGGCGTCCGGGTCGGAGTACACCGCGACCGTGGAGACGCCGAGGCGGTGCGCGGTGCGCATCACCCGGAACGCGATCTCGCCGCGGTTGGCGACGAGCAGCTTCGTGATCACTGGCAACCTGCTCACATCCGGAAGACGCCGAAGCCGCGACGGCCTGCGACGGTGGTCGAGTGCACGGCCGACAGCGACATGCCCAGCACGGTGCGGGTGTCGCGGGGGTCGATGATGCCGTCGTCGTAGAGCCGGGCGGTGATGTAGAACGCGTGCGACTCGTCGTTGATCTGGGCCTCGATCGCGGCCGTGCGCTGCGCGTCGGCGTCGGTGTCGAAGGGCTTGCCCTGCGACTCGGCCGACGCCCGCCCGACGATCGACATCACCCCGGCCAGCTGCGCGGCCCCCATCACGGCGAGCTTCGCGCTGGGCCAGGCGAACATCAGCCGCGGGTCGTAGGCACGACCGGACATGCCGTAGTTCCCGGCCCCGAACGAGCTCGCCATGTTGATCGTCAGGTGCGGCACCGTCGAGTTGGTGACCGCATTGATCATCTTGGCGCCGTCCTTGATGATCCCGCCCTGCTCGTACTCCGCGCCGACCATGTAGCCGGTGGTGTTCTGCAGGAAGATCAGCGGCGTGTCGGTCTGGTTGGCCAGCAGGATGAACTCGGTGGCCTTCTTGGCCTCCTCGGAGAACAGCACGCCGCGGTGGTTGGCCAGCACCCCGACCGGGTACCCGTGGATCCGCGCCCAGCCGGTGACCAGCGACGTCCCGTAGAGCGGCTTGTACTCGTCGAACTCCGAGCCGTCGACGACGCGGGCCAGGATCTCGCGCGGGTCGAACGGGATCTTCGACTCGGTGGGGAGGATCCCGAGGATCTCCTCCGGGTCGTGCAGCGGCGGTGCGGGATCGTCGGCCGGCGCCGGGCCGAGCTTGCGCCAGTTGATCCGGCTCAGGATCTCGCGCCCGATCCGGATCGCGTCGCGCTCGTCGGCGGCGAAGTAGTCCGACAGGCCCGAGATGCGGCTGTGCATGTCCGCGCCGCCGAGCGACTCGTCGTCGGAGTCCTCGCCGGTGGCCATCTTGACCAGCGGCGGGCCGCCGAGGAACACCTTCGCGCCGCGGTCGACCAGCACCGCGTAGTCGCACATGCCGGGCACGTAGGCGCCGCCCGCGGTGGAGTTGCCGAACACCAGGGCGACGGTGGGGATCGCCATCGAGCTCAGCTCGGTCAGCTCGTGGAAGATCCGCCCGGCCGGCACGAACAGGTCGGCCTGGGTCGGCAGGTCCGCGCCGCCGGACTCCACCAGGTTGATCACCGGGAGCCGGTTCGTGCGGGCGATCTCCAGCGCGCGCAGCGTCTTGCGCAGCGAGTACGGGTTCATCGCCCCGCCGCGCACGGTCGGGTCGTGCCCGATCACCACGCACTCCACACCGGACACGACGCCGATCCCGGTGAGCACCGTCGCGCCGACGGTGAACTCGGTGCCCCATGCGGCCAGCGGTGACAGCTCCAGGAACGGGCTGTCCGGGTCGAGCAGCAGCTCCAGTCGTTCGCGCACCGGCAGCTTGCCGCGGTCGCGGTGCCGGGCCGTGTAGCGCTCACCGCCGCCGGCGATGGTGAGCTCGAGCTGCTCGTCCAGCGCCGCGATGGCGTCCAGCTGCACCGCCCGGTTCGTCGCGTAGGTCTCCGACGAGACGTCCAGCAGCGAGGTCAACACCCCCACCGGTCCACCCTCTCTCTCGTTGTGGAGCCTTGACGTCGATGCCGGGGCCCGGAAACCGCGTCGAGGCTCCACGACGCGAGGGCGCGGGGTGCTCAGGTGTAGTGGGCGGCGTGGGTGTCGCGCAGGACGTTCTTCTGGATCTTTCCGGTCGACGTCTTGGGCAGGGACTCGGCGACGATCACCGACTTCGGGACCTTGTAGCCGTCGAGGTGGCCCTTCAGCGCCGCCGTCAGCTCGTCCGGGTCGAGCGTCGCGCCGGGTTTCGGGACGACGACGGCGGTGATCGCCTCGCTCCAGCGCGCGTGCGGCAGCCCGACCACGACCACCTCGGCGACGTCGGGCGCGACGGCGTAGACGGCCTTCTCCACCTCGATCGACGCGACGTTCTCGCCCCCGGTCTTGATCACGTCCTTGTACCGGTCGGAGAACCAGAGCACGCCGTCGTCGCCGAACCACCCGACGTCGCCGGAGTGGAACCAGCCGTGCGCGAACGCGGTCTCGGTCGCCTCGGCGTTGTCCAGGTACCCGGTCATCGTCGACGGGCCGCGGTAGACGATCTCGCCCTGCTCCCCGGCCGGCAGCAGCTCGCCCTCCGGCCCCATGATCGCGACCTGGACGCCCACCATCGGCGTGCCGACGGCCCCGATGTGGGTGAGCTGGTGCTCGGGACGGAACAGCGTGGTGCACGGGCTCATCTCGGTCTGCCCGAACAGCAGCGCGAAGTCGCAGCCGTAGCCGTCGAGGCAGGCCCGGATCAGCGCGTCGGGCATCGGGGCCATCGCGTAGACGGCGCGGCGCAGGTCGGACAGGTCCCGGGAGCCGAACGAGGCGTCCTCCAGCGCGGCCCGGTACATCATCGGCAGCCCGAACACCTGGGTGATCCGCTCCCGCTCGATCGTCTCCAGGAACGGCGCCGGCTCGAACGCGCGCACGACGTGGACCGTGGCCCCGACCAGGACCGCCGGCGTGCAGAACGCGTTGAGCTGCGCGGTGTGGAACATCGGCATCATGGCCAGGAACCGGTCCGAGGCGTCCCAGCCCGAGTCCAGCGCCGCCGACATCGACTCCATCGTGATCGCCAGGTGCGAGGCGACGACGCCCTTCGGGAACGACGTGGTGCCCGAGGTGTAGAGGTAGGTCAGCGCGTCCCGGTCCTCGACGACGACCCGCGGGACGGTGTCCTGCTCGGCGGTCACCGCGTCGAGGGTGGTCCAGTCCCGGTCGGCCGGCTCGGCATCGTAGCCGGCGCCCAGACCCGGTGCGACGATCACGTCGGCCACGTCGGAGACCTTCGTGACCGCCTCGGCCATGGCGCCGACCAGCTGGGACTCCACCACGATCCCGCGCGAGCGGGAGTGGCCCAGCACGTAGGCGACCTCCGCGGGCTTCCAGCCCAGGTTCACCGGTACGCACACCACGCCCAGCTTCGCGCAGGCGTAGTAGACGGCCAGGAACTCCGCGCTGTTGCCCGCGGCCAGCGCCAGCGCGTCACCGCGGGCGTAGCCGCGCGCGGCGAGGCCGTGCGCGAGACGGTTGCACCACGACTCGAGCTCGGCGTAGGTCCAGCGCCGCTCCCCGTCGACGACGGCGACCTGCGACGGGCGTGCCGCCGCGCTGCGGGTCAGCGTGTCCCCCACGTTGACCCGCTGGATCAGGTTCTGGTCCAACTCCATCGTCCGACCTCCCATTCCTCGACGACTTTCGCGTTGTGGAGCCATCACGATGCTCGGAGGCCCCCTCCCTCGCGTCAGGGCTCCACAACGCGGGAGGTGGGTGGGTGTCAGTAGGAGCGGGGCAGGTTCAGGGAGTGCTGGGCCACGTAGTTGAGGATCATCTCGCGGTTGACGGGGGCGATCCGGAGCAGGCGCGCCAGCCCCCAGTACGGCAGCAGGCCGTACTCGCTGGCGACGCCGTTGCCGCCGTGGGTCTGCATCGCGGCGTCGATCGCGGCCAGCGCGGCCTCCGCGGCCGCGTACTTGGCCATGTTCGACGCCTCGCCGGCCGGGTGCCCGCGGTCGTGCAGCCAGGCCGCCTTCTGCGTCATCAGCGCGGCCAGCTCGGTCTCGATCTTCGCCTTGGCCAGCGGGTGCGAGACGCCCTGGTGCGCGCCGATCGGGGTGTCCCACACCGTGCGGTCGTTCGCGTAGCGCGAGGCGAGGTCGAGGGCGTGGCGGGCGATGCCCACGCACAGCGCGGCGCCGGTGATCCGCTCCGGGTTCAGCCCGCGGAACACCTGCCGCAGGCCCTCGCCCTCGGCGCCGACCAGGTTCGCGGCCGGTACCCGGACCTCGTCGAAGTGCAGCGTGAACTGCTTCTCCGGGAGCATCACGTCCACCGGGAGCGGGGTCGCGACCAGGCCCGGTGCGTCGGTCGGGACCAGGAACAGCGACAGCCTGCCCCGGCCGCCGTCGTCGCGCCCGGTGCGCGCGACGACCAGCAGCGCCGCCGCCTCGTCGACGCCGGAGATGTAGTACTTCGTCCCGCGCAGCACCCAGTCGTCGCCGTCGCGGACGGCGGTGGTGGAGAGCTTGTGGGTGTTCGACCCGGCGTCCGGCTCGGTGATCGCGAACACGACCTTGGTGCTGCCCTCGGCCATGCCCGGGAGCCACTGCGCGCGCTGCGCGTCGGTGCCGAACTCGCCCACCACCTCGGCCGAGATCGCCGCCGAGACCAGCAGCAGCAGGATCGGGGTCCCCCGCGCCGCGATCTCCTCGCAGACGATCGCGAGCTCGACCAGCCCGCCGCCCCCGCCACCGTGCTCCTCGGCGACGTTGACGCCCAGGAAGCCGGCGTCACCGAGCGCGGCCCACAGCTCGTGCTGGGGTTCGCGGTTGCGCGCGTGCTCGGCGTAGTACGCGCCGCCGAACCGCGAGGCGATCGCGCCGACCGCGGCCCGCAGGTCGCGCGCCTCGTCGGTCTCGGTGAAGTCCACCCTGCTCCCCATCCCGCTTCTGCTCGACGACGGATCGGGCCCGACAGTGATTCGCCGTTCACCCGTGGCGCACGTTACCGCGCGGCTGCCATGCTGAGAAGATGGTCACCGGAATCCCTCGGGCACAGGCCGTCGAACCCGCGGACGCGGCGCCGCCGACCGCAGCGGCCCCGCGCCGGCGACGCGACCCCGGCCGGCGCGAGCGGATCCTCACCGCGGCCGCCCGGCTCGCCGCACACCGCGGATTCCACACCGTCGGCATGGCCGACATCGGGGCCGAGGCCGGGATCGTCGGCTCCGGCATCTACCGCCACTTCGACTCCAAGGACGCGATCCTGGTCGCGTTGCTGGACCGGGTGATGGCACGCCTGGACGCCGGTGCGCGCGACGTCCTGGATCGCGCCGGATCCGACCGCGAAATACTGTCTGCGCTGCTGAGGGACCACATCCGGGTGGCGGTCGAGGACCGCAGCGTGCTCGCGGTCTACCACCGCGAGGTGCACACGCTGCCCGAGGAGGACCGGCGACGGCTGCGGCGCAGACAGCGTCACTACGTGGAGGACTGGGTGCACGCCCTCGCCCCGCTGCGCCGCGACCTCTCCGACGGCGAGCTGCGGCTGGCCGTGCACGCCGCGATCGGGGCCATCCAGTCGACGCTGTTCTACCGCAGCGGGCTCGCGCCGGACCGTCTCGGCGAGCTCCTCGACACCTGCGCGCACGCCTGCCTCGGGGTCGATCCGGCGCCTTCGTTGGCGCACACCGATGTGAATCACAGGTGACTGAAGCCCTTGCCGACGTGGCGGCCGTCACGTCATGCTGCCGGGACAGGCGGTAGGGGACGGCGAAGGGGCTGACCGTGAGCGTGACCGAGCACGACACCACGACCGGGACCGCGAGCGGTCTGCCGCACCACCGGCAGGGCACGGCGCTGCCGGACGCGTCGGTGATCGACGTGGAGACGTTGCGCGGGCGGCGGGCGACCCACCGCTGGGAGCGCACCTCGGTCGGCGACGTGTTCGAGCGCCTGGCCTGGGCCCGTCCGGACACCCCGGTGCTCACCGGGTGCCCGGGCGCCTACGGTGACGACCGGTTCGCCGTGGTCACCCCGAGGCAGGCCGACGCGGTCACGAACCGGCTCGCGCACGCACTGGCCGCCGCCGGGCTGGAGCCCGGCGCCCGCGTCGTGCTGGTCTGCGAGAACTCCGTCGAGGCGTTCCTGGCCAAGATCGGCGTCGCCAAGGCCGGGATGGTGGCGGTGCCGCTGAACCCGAACCTCGCCCCCGACGTGCTCGACCACATCCTGCGCCTGACCGAACCCGGCTTCGCGATCGTCGACGCCGAGCTGTGGGCACGCGTCGAGCCGGCGTTCACCGCGACCGGCACCGCCGTCGGGGCCACGATCACCGTCGGCGGCGGCCCGGTCGCGGGCAGCGTCCCGTTCGCCGACCTGATCGAGGGGCACCCCGACACCGAGCCCGACGTCGAGATCCACGGCGACGACATCTGGGAGCTGCTGTTCACCTCCGGCACCACCGCGATGCCCAAGGGCGTGATGATCTCGCACGCGAGCACGCACCTGGCCGGGATGAACTTCGCGCTCTCCCTCAGCCGCGGGCTGCGCCACGAGAGCGACCTGCGGGTGGTCACCTACCTGCCGATGATCTACCACATCGGTGACCAGCTGTTCCCGTTCGGCGCGTTGCTGGCCGGCGGGTCGTTCGTGCTGGGCCGCGGTCCGGCGCCGGGCCCGGTCGCCGAGGCGATCTCGCAGCACCGGGCGACCGCGCTGTGGGCCGGGTCGCCGCAGTTCGTCACCGCCCTGACCGCGGAGCTGGAGAGCCGCCCGGAGCTCGACGTGAGCGCGCTGACCACGCTGGTCTACGGCTGGGGGGCGCTGTCACCGGCCCTGCTCGACCGGCTCGACGCCCGGGTCGGCACCGAGATCGTCACGCTCGGCATCTTCGGCCAGACCGAGGCGATCGCCTGCTTCCGGTTCTGGCCGACGCGCTGGCCCGACGTGCACCGGGCGACCGCCCCGTCGGTCAACTACGTCGGCCTGCCCAGCGCGCTGCTCGCCTCCGACGTCGTCGACGAGGCGGGCGACCCGGTGCGCGGCGCGGCGGGCGAGGCCGTCTACCGCTCCCCGATCATGACCGCCGGCTACTACAAGGACGTGGAGTCGACCCGGGAAGCCTTCCGCGGGGGCTGGTTCCACTCCGGGGACTCCACGCTGGTCGACGACCAGGGCCTGCGGATCATGGTCGACCGCTACAAGGACATCGTGAAGACCGGCGGCGAGAACGTGTCCAGCATGCGGGTCGAGGCCGTGCTGTACGAGCACCCGGCGGTGCTGCGCGCCGCGGTGATCGGGCTGGCGCACGAGCACTGGGGCGAGGCCGTCACCGCGGTCGTGGTCGCCCGCGAGGGTGCCACGACCGACGAGGACGAGGTGATCGCGTTCTGCAAGAGCCGCCTGGGCGGCCACGAGACGCCGAAGGCCGTCGTGTTCACCGACGCGCTGCCCGAGACCGTGGGCGGGAAGGTGCTCAAGTACAAGCTGCGCGCCGCGCACGCCGACCTCTACGGCCGGGCCTGAACACCCGGCCCTCGACCGCTCCCGACGATCATCGGACTACCGTCGGCGACGGCGGGTGCGCGGCTGCTCCGCCGCGGCCGCGGCACCCCGCCGCGACCACCGGCGGACCGGAGGCGTGGCGTTGCAGGGACCGACCGAACCGGTACGGCGGGTCGACCGTCTCGGATGGCCCGTCGTGTCGCCGCCCCGTCGCCGGGTCGACGGCGCGCGCATCGCCCGCACGGTGCTGGCGCTGGCGTCGGCGATGACGCTGCTCGTCGCCGGTTGCGCCTGGACGGTCTACCGGCACCTCGACGGCGGGCTGGTCACCAGCGACGTCCTGGCCGGGCCGCGTTCGGCCGACGGAGCGACCGACGTCCTGCTCGTCGGCCTGGACAGCCGCACCGACGCCCAGGGTGACCCGCTGCCCCGCGCGGTGCTCGACGCGCTCGACGCCGGCTCCTCCGACGGCGAGTCGAACACCGACACGATGATCGTGCTCCGCGTCCCGGACGACGCGTCGCGCCCGACCACGGCGGTCTCGCTGCCCCGCGACTCCTACGTCGCGATCCCGGGCTTCGGCCGGCACAAGCTCAACTCGGCCTACGCCCGCGCCGCGGCGGCCGAGCGGACGACCCTGACCGCGCGCGGCGTCGTCGAGCCCGCGCTCACCCGGCAGGCCGACACGGCCGGACGGCGCGTCCTCGCACAGACGATCGAGCAGCTCACCGGCGTCTCGATCGACCACTACGCCGAGGTCAACCTGGCCGGGTTCGCCGAGATCACCGAGGCCGTCGGCGGGGTCCCGGTGTGCCTGACCGACCCGGTCGACGACCCCTTCTCGGGGGCCCGCTTCGCCGCCGGACCGCAACGGCTGCAGGGGGCTCCGGCGCTGGCATTCGTGCGGCAGCGCCACGGCCTGCCCCGCGGCGACCTGGACCGGGTGGTGCGCCAGCAGGCGTTCCTGGCCAGCCTGGCGCACCAGACGCTGTCGGCGGGCACGCTCGCCGACCCGGTCGCGCTGACCGGGCTGCTCGACATCGTCAGCCGCTACGTCGTGATCGACCCGGGCTGGGACCTGCTCGCCTTCGCCACCCAGGCCAAGGGCCTGACCGGCGGGAACATCCAGTTCCGGACGATGCCGACCGGCCGCGCGGATCTCTCGACGCCCTCGGACGGCGACGCGGTGCAGGTCGACCCCGCCCTGGTGCGGGCGTTCTTCGCCGAGCTCTCGGCGCCGCCGCACGGTCCCCGCCCGGACCCGGCCGCGCCGGACCCGACCGCCGCTTCCGCCGCTCCGGCCACCCCCGCCACCGTCGACGTCCGCAACGGCACCGGCCGTACCGGGCTGGCCGCCGGGGTCCAGGACGTCCTCGACGACGCCGGGATGGTCCCGGGGAGCCTGGGCAACACCTCCGCGACCGGGCGCTCGGTCGTGCGGGCCGCCGACGGGGCAGCGGCCCGCCGGGTGGCCGCGCTGCTCGGCGGGCTGCCCGCCGAGACCGATCGGGCCGTGCCCGGCGGGCACGTCACGGTGGTCCTGGGGCGCGACTACTCCGGCCCGACCGGACCGGACCGGGCGACGTCGGGAACCGCCGGCGCGCGCACGTCGGGCGCGGGGGCCGGTGCCGTCCCGGGCGACGACGCCGCGGGCGCCCCACCGGACACTCCGGTGATCACCGCCGACGGTGTGCCCTGCGTCTCGTAGGCCCCTCTGACACCGCACACCGCATTTGACAGGCGTGGCCGGTGACTGTTGTGTGGGCAACGTGATCGCCCTTCCTCTGACGCGTCGCCGTCACGTCGATCACAAGATCGTCACCAGCTGCGCCTGTCGCTGACCAGGCGCGCATCGTGCGACGTGTCGCCCTCCGGGCGCCGCCCGTGCGGGCCGCCACCCACCGCCGAAGACGGTCGGAACACACCGGCCCGAACCCGTTTCCGTTCCGAGGAGCACACCCGTGTCCGACATCACCGAGCCGCTGAAGTTCGCCTACTGGGTGCCCAACGTCAGCGGTGGGCTGGTCACCAGCACGATCGAGCAGCGCACCGACTGGGGCTACGAGTACAACGCCAAGCTCGCCCAGACCGCCGAGAACAACGGCTTCGAGTACGCGCTGAGCCAGATCCGCTACATGGCCAGCTACGGCGCCGACCACCAGCACGAGGCGACCAGCTTCTCGCTGGCGCTCGGCATGGCCACCACGAAGCTCAAGCTGATCGCGGCCGTGCACCCGGGCCTGTGGCAGCCGGCCGTGCTGGCCAAGTGGCTCGCCACCGCCGACCACCTGACGAACGGCCGGATCGCGGTCAACGTCGTGTCCGGCTGGCTCAAGGACGAGTTCACCGCGATGGGCGAGCCGTGGCTCGAGCACGACGAGCGCTACCGCCGCACCGCGGAGTTCATCCGGGTGCTGCGCGAGATCTGGGTCGCCGGTGAGGGTGGCGCCGAGTTCTCCGGCGACTTCTACCGGGTGCACGGCTACGACCTCAAGCCCCGCCCGGTCGACGTCCCCGGACGCCCGCACCCGGAGATCTTCCAGGGCGGCAACTCCACCGCGGCCCGCCGCAACGGCGGCACCGTCTCGGACTGGTACTTCTCCAACGGCAAGGACTACAACGGCTTCACCGAGCAGGTCGAGGAGGTCCTCGGGCACGCCAAGACCGCCGAGCGCCTGACCCCGGTCCGGTTCGGCCTGAACGGCTTCATGATCGCCCGCGACTCGGAGACCGAGGCCCGGGACACCCTGCGCGAGATCGTCGAGAAGGCCAACAAGCCGGCCGTCGAGGGCTTCCGGTCCGCGGTGCAGCAGGCCGGCAACTCCACCGGCGACAAGAAGGGGATGTGGGCGGACTCGTCGTTCTCCGACCTCGTGCAGTACAACGACGGCTTCAAGACCCAGCTGATCGGCACGCCGGAGCAGATCGCCGACCGCGCGATCGAGTACAAGCGTCTCGGCGCGAACCTGCTCCTGCTGGGCTTCCTGCACTTCCAGGAGGAGGTCGAGTACTTCGGCGCCAAGGTGCTCCCGATCATCCGCGAGAAGGAGGCCGAGCTCGCCGAGCGCGAGCCGCAGCTCGCCGACCGCTAGACCCTCCGTTCCACTCGGCACCGGCCGGCCCCGCCCCCCCACCACCGGGCCCGGCCCGCCGGTCGCGGCCCCGGGTCGGGGGGTGCGGCCCGCCCCCTCCCGACGCGGGCCCCG